>NZ_VULP01000003.1:0-194484 GCF_009697165.1 Anaerobutyricum soehngenii
TGGTGTTTGTGGTGAACTCATTATACTTCATTTAAGGGGGTAATGCTCTTTTTATTTGCAAACCTCCGATAAATCAAGGTTTTTAAACGTTTTAGAACAATAAAAAAGGGTAGTTTTTGACACTACCGAGCTTTAAAGGGGAGGAAATATATGAAAAAGGAACTTACAAATCAGGAGTATGCCAAAAGAGTGAAGCAGTTAACACCAAAGTTTAGCTCCTTTTCAAATTGCTGGCATGCATTTGTATCAGGAGGTGCCATCTGTGTTCTGGGGGAAATCATACGTCAGATTGCATATAATAAAGTGGGAGTAAATGAGGAAAATTCCTATATTGTAGTCAGTATCTGCCTGGTATTTTTGAGTGTGATTCTTACTGGGTTTCAAGTGTATGAGCCACTGGCAAAATGGTGTGGGGCTGGAACGTTAGTTCCAATTACAGGATTTGCGAACTCGGTTGCCTCACCAGCGATTGAATATCAAAAAGAAGGACAGGTTTTTGGAATCGGCGTAAAGATTTTTACAATAGCAGGACCTGTTATTTTATATGGTGTATTTAGCAGCTGGGTAGTAGGAGTAATCTATTGGCTCTTTTCTAGATAAAATATTTTGCAAAGTAATTCCCAGTAATATATAATGATATTAGGGTCAAAAGATATTTTGCCCCTAACTTGATGCCACGAATTACTCCGTAGCTAACTAGACTACCGTAATTCTGAAAATAACAGGGAAAAAGATTCCCTGAATTTCAAGTCGAGCAGCCGCGAGACTTGGCGCGTGATTCTGGTCAGCGTAAGCTGACATATTCTTTACAGAATCACTGCGCATCCTCGCGGAGCGTTTATCTCAGTCGGAGATTGGACTCCCACTGAGACAAATTTGCTGTCACTCACCATCTGAAAGAGGTGGGAGTCTTCTCGACTGAGATAAACATTTGGAGAATGAAATGACAGGGAAAGAACATTTAGAAAAAATTATCCTATCGATGGATTTGAAGAAGGAGTTACACCAAAAAGTATTTGATAATTATGAGGAAATGCTCAGGGAAGGATTTAGGGAAGGGGATGCGTTGTTTCTTGTAGCAGCGTATTTTACAGGTAAGCCCGATGAGACCATCGGCCCATTATTACGAAGACTTAAAAAAATAATGGAAAGTCGGAAGGATATGATAAGTGGTGCAGTATTAGCAGCATCCTATTATGGTATAGAAGAACTTTCTATGCGTCTTACAATTTTAGAAGAGGGAGTAAGGAATTTATATACAGACCAAAAGTGTGTAGAAGCGCTTACAGGAAGTATTATGATTGCTGACGGAGGACCGGCAGAAGTAGCCAAGGCGATTCAGTGGTATATGTTTTTGATGAAGAATCAGTACGATATGAATAATGAACGTATGGCAAGGCTGCTTGGAATATTGGCAGTAATCTCTTCACCAAATATCCTGGGGAAAAAGATGCTAAGCAAAATAACAGAGAAGATTGAGCAGAACACAAAAGAAGAAAGTGCAGCAGACGAAGAAACAATCTTTTTTGAAGAAGCCTGTCAATTTATCAAACAGTTACAAAGGCAGGAAGAAGAACGTGTAAATAAGATGGAGAGAACAAGTTACAAGATGCTGACAGGCGAAAAGAATGTTACGGCATCGGACTTTGATTATAGTAAAGAATATCATCAGGAAGAAGAGATTAGTCTGAATGGAAGTAACCTTTTTACCGGTATGAAACAAGAGGTAGATATTATTTTATCAACGATATATTTTGATTTGGTGTAGACTGAGATATAAATAATGAGACAGGTAAAATAGAGAAAAGCCTGGAGTCAGGCAAAAAGAAAGAAGAGGTACATAGTGAAAAAGAATTATAAATTAACAATATGCTATGATGGCAGCAGGTATTATGGATGGGAGCACCAGCCGGACAGAGATACGATACAGGGAAAACTGGAAAATGTATTAACGAAAATGTGTGGAGAATTCATAGATGTACTTGGTGCCGGAAGAACGGATGCAGGAGTGCATGCAAGAGGAATGGTTGCGAATGCAGTATTTGATGCAGCAGATAAGGAAAGAGGCGGCAGGGAACGGACACCAGATGAAATTCGTGATTATATGAATCGCTATCTTCCGGGTGATATTGCGGTAAAGGAAGTGAAAGAGGCATCCGAACGATTTCATGCAAGATATAAAGCGGTTGGTAAGTTGTATCGTTACACTTGTTATGATGGTCCGGTAAAACCGGTATTCCAGAGAAAGTATGTAACGATTTTAGAAAAAAGACCAGATTTAGAAAAGATGCAGCAGGCGGCAGCCTATCTTGAAGGAAAACATGATTATAAAAGTTTTTGTGGAAATCCTCGGATGAAGAAGTCAACAGTACGAGTTGTTGACAAAATCGAAATTACGAGAAAGGGAAGTTTTATTTACTTTGATTTTCATGGAACAGGTTTCCTTCAAAATATGGTGCGGATTCTTGTTGGAACACTTTTAGAAGTAGGAAAAGGAAAGATAAAACCAGAACAGATTCCGGACATACTTGAGGCAAAGAACCGGCAGATGGCCGGACCGACAGCTCCTCCACAGGGATTATGTCTGATTAAAGTGGATTATTAATTAAGAAAAACAGATGAAACGGGATAAAGTATAGGAAACGTATAATTATGACGATACTTTATTCCGTTTTTTTGTTTTTCTAATGAAAATATCATACATAAATTTATGGAAAAGGGAAAATACTATTCCTGAAATTTCTATGGAGAGGTGGTATTATATGCTGCAAATGAAAGGAAAACAGAGTGTTTTATTTCAAGAACCGGTGAAAATAATGAGTCATGCGTGTGTGGGCGGAAAAAAAGAAGGGGAAGGACCCATAGGGAAACATTTAGATTTAATTGTAGATGACCCGATGTTTGGAAAAGAAAACTGGGAAGAGAGTGAAAGCAGTTTTTTGAAAACAGCAGGTGAAATTGCTATTCGAAAAGGAAAAAAGAAAAAAGAAGATGTAAGAATGGCCTTTTGTGGGGATTTATTAGGACAGCTCATTGCTTCCTCTTTTGGAATTGCTGAACTGGGAATCCCTTATTACGGAGTGTATGGAGCCTGTTCTAGTATAGGGGCAGCCTTATCTATTGGTGCGATGACGGTAAATGGAGGATTCGCAGATTTGGTATTGACCGGTTGTTCCAGTCATTTCGCCAGTGCGGAAAAAGAGTTTCGTTTTCCTCTTGGATATGGAAGTCAGCGGCCGTACAGTGCGACCTGGACGGTGACCGGAGCAGGAGCTTTTTTACTGAATACACAAAAAGGTGACGTACAGATTCGGGGGATAACAACAGGGAAGATTAAAGATTACGGTGTGCAGGACCCATTTAATATGGGAGCGTGTATGGCTCCGGCTGCAGCAGATACTATTTATCAGAGTCTGTTGGATTTTGAGATGAAACCAGAAGATTTTGATCAGATTATTACGGGAGATTTAGGAAGTGTAGGTCAGAAGTTGTTATTTGAACTTCTTGATGAAAATCATAAAGATATTAAGAAAAACCATATGGACTGTGGAATGCAGATTTTTGATGCAGGCAGTCAGGATACACACGCAGGTGGCAGCGGGTGTGCCTGCTCTGCGCTGATGTTATCAGCAGTGATTTTACCTAAAATAGCCAGTGGAGAATGGAAAAAAGTTCTTTTTGTTCCAACAGGAGCGTTACTGTCTCAGGTTTCTGCGAATGAAGGACGGACAATTCCGGCGATTGCACATGCAGTATGGCTGGAATCCGGAAAGGAGAAAAAATGATATATGTAAAAGCGTTTGGAGTAGGAGGAATTATCTGCACATTAGTACAGATCTTTTTGGAGCATACAAAGTTAATGCCGGGAAGAGTAATGGTGTTACTCGTAATAACAGGAGTAATCCTTGGGGCGGCAGGCATCTATGAGCCTTTAATAAAATGGGCAGGATGCGGAGCAAGTGTTCCGCTGTCCGGATTTGGATATAACCTGTCCAAAGGTGTGATAGAGGCAGTAAAAGAGGAAGGGACCATTGGTTTATTTAAAGGAGGATTAAAAGCCGCCGCTGCCGGTACGAGTTCTGCATTGATTTTTTCTTATCTGGCAGCACTTATTTTCCAGCCTAAAATGAAAAAGTAGCAGCAGCAGAGGGATATGAACTATCGCAGGATATTGATTATTTTAGTCGGTTTTTAAATTCCTGAATAGAAATTCCCTCTACCTTCTGAAAGACTTTCTGAAGATAGCTGCTCTCATTAAAGCCGAGCATGAAAGCCACATCGGAGGTATTATGAGTAGTAAAAATAAAGTTGATTTTAACCATTTGAATTTTACGAAGACGGATATACTCCATCATACTAATGCCAAACTGATCACGAAAAATACGGCTAAGATATCCCTGGCTTATCATACTTCCTTCTGTAATCTGTACTAAAGAGATTTTTTCTTTAATATGTTGTTCGATAAAAAGGAAGACACCTTCTAGAATACTGTAACGCCGTATGCTTTTTTGCTGATAAATATAATCTGCTATCTTAAAAAGCCATATTTTCATAATTTCCTGATTGATCAACCAGGTATCAGGTAAAGGAAATAAATCGGTGACTTCATTGTGTGGGCTGGCATATTCAAGAGAGTCTAAGAGTCCCTGTCCAATTTCGATAAAAGTTTTTTTCAGGGATTCTATGTTTGTATTCTGATTGGAATAAATCTTGTTGATAATATCAGAAAGTCCGGTATAAGTTTTTGAAAAATTCTGAGAATTCATCAATTCTAAAGCTAGAGAGAGATGAGGACAGATACTTTCAAAAGAAGAAAGAGAAAAATTCTCCAAATAATGATTAATATCAAGAATGGATACCGGTTTGGAAAAGTATTTCTTTATATGCAGTTCCATTGCTTCTTTAGCAAAGTGAAAATCCGAATAAGCAGAAAGAATACATATTTCTGTTTGTGGAGAAACTTCTTTTATTTTTTTACTGGCTTCGATCCCCGTAATTCCGGGCATGATAATATCCATAAAAATCAGATGTACAGGATAATGGCGGCAGATAGAGAAAGCCTCAGAGCCACTAGCTGCTTCTCCTATAATCTGAAAATTTTTAAAACGTGAAATCATAGCACGTAACGTATCTCTCATTAATGTGTCATCATCTACAATTAATACATTATACATTACATAATCCTTTCCTCGTGAGATATTGGCAGTTTAATTATATCATGGATTTTAGAATTATCCTGATAGCTTTCCTTGATCTCATAATCATTACCAAAAATACTGTGAAGTCTCTGGCGGATATTTTTGATCAGAGAGTGGAAGGTTGTGTTATCCGGAAAATTTTTGAAAGAAGAAGCAGGATTGTCTTCTGTATGCTCCGGATTAAAATCAGATACGATATCAATAATTATGTAGCCGTTCTCATAGGAGATACAAATAGCAATGTCAAGATGTCCGGTATTTACTGTGATCAATGATGCAGCCCGGTCTAAAAAAGGAAAAAGGATATGGGAAGGTATCCGTAACATATCTATATTCTTTTTTATCGTAATTGAATAAGTGAGCGCATCTTCATAAATAAAATCCTTTCGTTTGCCATAGGCGGAAACCCACTACCTTTAGGTGGTGGGAGGAGCCTTGTTAACTGTTACCCAATATGCTACAATAGCCGTAGCAGTTCTTAAAGAGAAAACCGTTAGATGTGCTGCTCATTAAAGACACTCTTTTGTACATTGACAAGATATGAGGTTGCAATACGAAATTCGTGTATTGCGTAAAATCTTAACCGTAAAAGATTTTTTTACTGTATAGCATGGGAAGTTTAGTACCTGATACAGTTACAGATGAGCATGTCTTGTCTGTAAAGGGTGCTGTCAGCCACCCTATGATGTAACGCCACTTTAGATAGCAATATCTATCGGGGATTAAAGGTCGGAGGTGTAATCCGTTAGTACGACTGGGCAGTTACAAGCCCATGACCTTTAGGTCGTGGGTAGTTGACTTTCAGCAAGCTGGTTTATCATCTGATAAATAAGTTCAGCAATATTTGAAAACTTTTCATATTCATAGACAGGAAGCTGCTGGAAATATTCATTAATCTTTGTCTGATCTTCTTCAAGGTATTCTGGATGAATAAGACCGGAAAAGCGAGGAATATCATCGGGGGCATCGTTGCATCTTACCTGTCCGGAAAGAAAGCCGCCTAAGAACTTTCCATGAACAATAATGGGAATGGCAACTTCCATTAATCCGCATGGACAAAAATAGATGCAGTATTTTCGGGTAATCGCAGAGCGGACAATACCAAACGCATCTGAAAGATTACATAGTTTCCCGTTATTTCCTCTTTCTCTTGTAAACTTGCAAAAAGGGGTAAAAGAAGTCATAGTAGTGAGTGGTTCACCACGAAAATCAGCAGTAACGAGACCCAATCCAGTAACTTTAGCAATAATGGATTGTAAGTTTTCTAATGTCTCTTTTCCAAATAATTCAAGTATGCCAACATCGGTGTCAAAATTGTCTCTGTTTTCTTCATCATTGTTGGCAAGTAAATCTTTTTCGGTATGCAATGCAATCTCCTTTCTAAAATACTCAAAGGGGTTGTCACAGTAAGAGGATAGGATAAGACCTCCTGTGACAGCCCCGGAAAATTTATGATGCAAAAGGATTATAAATTAAAAATCAATAAGTTTCTAAAATAATTTTTGAAATTAAATTTTTATGTTTGTTTACTCAGTTCGTGTTGATTAAAATTTAGAAATGCTGTTCTGTTCTGCTGATAATATCATCCTGAACTTCTTTTGCAAGCTCAGTAAACATTGCGCTGTAGCCGGCAACACGTACAACTAAATCTTTATAGTTTTCTGGATGTGCCTGTGCATCAAGAAGAGTTTCTTTGTCTACAACGTTGAACTGAACGTGCATTCCCTTCTTATCAAAGTAGCTTCGGATAACAGCAGCAAAGTTCATTAATCCCTGATCTCCGGCAACTGCGGAAGGAAGGAACTTCTGGTTATAAAGAGTACCGTTAGAAGCAACTTCGTGGTCAAGTTTTGCAACAGAAGCAGCGGCAGCAGTAGGTCCCTTTACGTCTTTACCGGCTCTTGGGGAACAACCGTCAGCCAGAGGCTTTTTAGCAAGACGACCATCAGGAAGAGCACCGACATCTTTACCAAATAATACATTAGCAGATACAGGATAGATACCAGCCTGGAACTGACCGCCACGAGGATTTCTGTATTTTTCAACTTCATAGCAGTAAATTTGTGCACAACGTCTTGCAATCATATCAACTTCGTCAATATCATTACCAAAACATTCTGTTGCATCCATCATAGCACGAATACGTTCGTATTTTTCATTGTTGCTGCATACAGCAGGAGCAACGGCAGCAGTAGACTGTTTACTAAAACTGATACCTTCTTTTCCAAGAATCTTACAAATCTGGTCATATAAGTCTTTTTCGATATCTGTTTCAGCGGATGCAGAGCAAGGAGCAGTATCACTATCTACAGGATAACCGAAGTTGGCATCCATAGCTTCTTTTAACTCAGCAAACGTGATGTCTTTATTGTCAAAGACGTGCTTTTTAATTGCGTACACAGAGTCTCCACTATCGGCAACACCAAATGCCTGAGGACCGGTAAAGTTGTATTTTGCACCACCGGCACAAATACCTTTCGCGTCAGAGATACAATTTGCAACAAAGCTTGAAAGGAATGGGAGTTCGCCACGTTCCATATGTGCATAGTCTACACAGTTATCAGCTTCAGCCACGTAGTATACAAAATATTCGATCTGTTTCTGGAAGGCCTCCATGAAGTCTTCTAAAGTATTAAATGTATCAACTTCACCTGTCTTAGGTCCAATCTGAAGATCGCCAACTTTACCATTATGAATAGTAATCTCGAGAATCTTAGCAACATTTACGAAAGCCGCATCATGCCAGCCCTGTTCTTTTCCAGGAACAGAAGGTTCTACACAGCCGATCAGACCATAACCACGTGCATCATGAAGGGAGATTCCGCGGTTTGTAAGTGCAGGAATAATAACTTCATCATTATACATAGCTGGAAGTCCATAGCCAAGTCTGGCAAGTTCGCATGCACGATAAAGGAATTCATCCGGAGTTCCCTGCCATACACGAATTGAGAAAGATGGTGCGCTAAGACGAAGGTGAGCAACTGTTTCCATCATCATGTAAGATAATTCATTTGTTGCATCCATACCATCTTCAGTTTGTCCACCAGCACCGATATTCTGAAATACCTGGAATCCGGCAAATGCCTGTGCAGAAATCTGGTCACGTACTTTATTAAGATCATTTAATTTTACGAATACACAGTCTAACAGTTCCTGAGCAAAATCTTTAGTAATAGAACCATTTGCAAGATCTTTTTCAAGATATGGGTACATATACTGGTCAAAACGTCCCGGAGATTCAGAATGTCCACTGGATTCTACCTGAAGGATCATCTGTGTGATAATGAAGGACTGACATGCTTCATAGAAGTTTGTAGCGCCATTTGCAGGAACATTTTCACAGTTAGCGGCAATCTGAAGTAATTCTGCCTTTCTTGTTGGATTTGTTTCAACAGCAGCCATTTCTCTGGCTTTATCAGAATAACGTTTTGCAAAGTTGATAGCAGCAGATAATACAGTGATAACAGCTTTACAGAACTGTGTTTTCTGAATGAATTCAGGGTCGTTACAATCAAAGCTTTTCAGCGCTTCTACAGCATCCTGAATAATTGCCTTATAACCACGACGGATGGCTTTATCGTAATCAATGATAATATGACCAACACCACCAAAGAAATAGTTACCTACGGTAAAGATACCATTAGCAATACATTCCTGTGTTTTTTCGGACATATAGCTGGAAGCAAGGTCACTGATCGTTTTATCTTCCCAGTACGGAAGTACTTCCCTTAAAGTAGCCTTGTCTTCTTCTGAAATTTTAAATGGATCAGCCATTCTGGTTTCGATTGTATCGAATTCATCCATAACCCATTTGTAAGAGTTTTCAGGGAAAAGCTGGCAGGAACGAACCGCTTTTGTAAGAGTACCAACAACAAGTTCGTCATCTCGAATGGTAACAGTTAAATTATTTAAAATATTTTCCAATGCTTTTGCGCGGCGCATGATCATTGGAAGACCTTCGGTTGCCTTGTAAGACTCTGTAATCAGTACAGCTCGTTCTGCTTCGATACAAGGAACAGCATTAACAATCATACTTCTAAGACGTTCAACTCGATCAGTTGGTTTTGAAAAACCTTTTGCTAACATAAATTCATCCTCCTTTAAATTTGTATGTACTCTTGGAGTTTTTCTCACAAAATCAAGCACAAAAAGATTCCGAGAGTACATTTGGTTAATTGGTTTTCCTGTGTCAATGTATCATCATACGAAATACATAATATAATTATATTGTTTACAGGAAAGGAATACCAATACGGAACAAACCAAAAAAAGGATTTTCAAAACTAATTCAAGTTTAACTTTTTAAGTGAAAAATCGAGTAGTAAAAAAAGAGATATTTTGTTGGAAAAAATGAAAATAAAAATGTTGAAAGAATAAAAAAATATCCTATCCGGACAACAAAGATACCGGATAGGATATTTTTTTGCGCTGTTTGACACGCATCTTAAAGCAAGAATACCAAGGTATTCTGGAATGTTGTGAAATTATTGATTAAGTATTTTTTTAATCTGGTTACTTATATCATCTGGAGTAGTGATATTATTGTTATTCTGCTGTTCCTGCTGTTTTTTTAATTTATCTTCCTGTTTTTTCTTTTTCTTTTCCTGCTTCTTTAAATACCATTCATTGGTATGGATATTACATTTCTTCTTGTTGATATCAATATTCAGGAAGTAAGGTTCATCCTCTGTTTTACCGGTAGAATGTTTTGGTCTCACGCGGAAGACTTTAGTATATCGGAACTTTTCAGGACAGAACTTCTGTGCAACTAAATGAGATTTAGAACAGAAGGTGACAGCAATATGTGCATCACAACTGTCTTTTGGTACAGTGCCGGGTGCAAAGTATTCTGTACGAACCATAGATTTTTGAGGATCCTTTGCACATATATCAGGAAGAGGCTTTTTACCTGATTTCATACAGATAGAAGCCTTTTTAATGCTTTTGCATGCAGGAAAGCTTTTTGCAGACTGTTTCGTTTCTTTGATGATACGGTCCATAATCTTCTTCCAGATTACTTTATGATAATCTTTATCATTATCAAACGAAGTGTTGTAGTCGTACCCGGTCCACACAGAAGCTGTGTAGTAAGGGGTATATCCACAAAACCAGTAATCGTAGTTATTAGATGTAGTACCGGTCTTTCCAGCAACTGCCATATCAGAATCAAGCTGCGCCTCCCTGCCGGTTCCCTTCTTTATAACATCTTCCATGGCATTTGTAAGAAGCCATGCAGTTGACTTTTTCATTACCTTTCGGGAAGAAGTTTTATTACTGAGGAGAACATTACCATTACTGTCTTTTACTGTAGTGTAAAGAACAGGTTTGTTATAAGTTCCCTGATTAGCAATTGTAGCATAGGCAGCAGTCAGTTCAACATTAGTTACGCCATCGGTGATTCCTCCAAGAGAGAGTGACTGGTTCACATCACTTTCATAAGCACCATTTGTATTTACACGATTATTTACTAACGTTGTAAATCCAAGCTTTTGAAGAAAGTCAAATCCAACCTGTGGGGTAAGAGCTGTGATTGCCTTTACAGCCACAATATTATTAGAATCGATAATGGCATCACGAAGTGTTGTGAGTCCCTTATAGCTGGTAGATACATAGTTTGTAACTTTCTGACCATTTTCATAGCGGTAAGGTGCATCATCAAATACGGTTGCGAGTGTCATACTTCCGGTATCAATGCCAGGGGCATACGTCGATAAAATCTTAAAAGTAGATCCTGGCTGGCGCTTTACAGAAGTTGCCCTGTTTAAGGCAAGATCATCTTGTTTCTGACCACGTCCCCCTACGAGAACTTTTACCTGACCGGTTTTCTGGTCAATTAAAGAATAAGAAAGCTGCGGTTCCATAGAATAGTGTATGGATTGCGACTTCTTTGCATCCCCTTTTTTTATGACAGACTTTCTAAATGTCTTTACGGCAGCCTTCATTTCTTTTTTTGAATTATAAATTGTTTTATAACCTGGATCCTTTTTCTTCTTACGGAAATAGGCAGCTACATTAGATTCTGTATAAGTACTGGTAGTACCGTCTTCATGTGTAACTTGAAGCTTATACTCCAGGGAAAACTTTGTGTCTACCGGATAATTATCAGGATTGTTAATTACAGAATCCGCAATCTTTTGCAGCTTGGTATTTTGCGTGGAATAAATACGAAGTCCTCCACGATAAACAAGCTGATAAGCCTGAGACTGTGTATATCCTTTTTGTTCCTGTAGATCAGAAACTACTTTAGTGATTACAGCATCTGTAAAATAGGAATATACAGAATTCTTTCGTCCTTGTGCTGTTTTATTCGCAATTCTTGCATATACTTTATCTTCAAGAGCAGATTGGTACTCCGTATCTGAAATGTAGTTTAACTGGTACATTTTTTTCAAGATCAGTTTACGTCTGGCATCATTATCTTCCGGATAATCAACAGGGTTTAAGAAAGTTGGATTCTTTGTGATGCCAGCTAATACAGCACATTCTGACAACGTAAGTTCATTTACAGACTTGCCAAAATAATACTTTGAAGCGGCTTCCACTCCAAGATTTCCCTTACCAAGATTAATTGTGTTTAGGTAATTAGTCAGAATATCTTCTTTGTTGTATTTTTTCTCAGCGATTATAGCAAGATATTGTTCCTGAATCTTTCTCTTTACTTTTGCGATAATATTAGTTTCTCCGCCAGCTTCAAATACATTATTCTTAATGAGCTGCTGGGTAAGAGTACTAGCACCCTGTGAAGTAGATCCTTTTCGGATATCTGTCCACAAAGCACGAAGGATTCCCTTGAAATCAATGCCATCATGCTCGTAAAAACGTTCATCCTCAATAGAGATAAATGCATTTTTTAAATTATCGGGAATCTGTTCATAGGCAACAGGAATTCTGTTAGAAGAATAATCAGAAAGCTGCTGCACTTGTTTATTGTCATCATCGTAAACAATGGTGGCAGAATACTTCGGTGCGAGAGAAAAGTCTTTTGGTGCACTGTCAATGATTCCTCGAAAGGAGCCGTATAGTAAACCGGATCCACTGACGATTACAGCGCAGATCAAAATCAAAACAATTCGAAAAACAATTGCAGAAGCAGTAGTTTGCTTTCGCTTCTTTTTGGAGAATACTTCTTCTCTTTTCTTTTTTATAGATGGTTCATTATAATTCATAAGTATATCCTATTATCGGATGAAACTCCTATCTTACAGGAACAATTTCGATCCAGTATCCGTCAGGGTCATTAATAAAGTAAATTCCCATAGAAGGGTTTTCGTAGCAGATACAGCCCATCTCTTCATGCTTCTTGTGGAATGCATCATAGTCATCTGTTTTAAATGCAAGATGGAATTCTTCATCGCCAAGGTTATAAGGTTCCTTTCTGTCTCTCATCCATGTAAGTTCCAGATTGAAGCCTGTTCGACCGTCACCGAGATAGACGATTTTGAAACTGCCATCACTGGAATCTTTTTCGCGGACAACGGAAAGACCGATTGCTTCCTTATAAAAAGCAATACTTTTTTCAAGGTCTAAAACATTAAAATTAAAATGGTTAAATTCAATCATAGTGAGCCTCCTTTAACATTTCAAGTCGAGCCGCTGCGAGACTTGGCGCGTGATTCTGGTCAGCGTAAGCTGACATATTCTTTACAGAATCACTGCGCATCCTCGCGGAGCGTTTATCTCAGTCGGAGATTGGACTCCCACTGAGACAAATTTGCTGTTACTCACCACCTGAAAGAGGTGGGAGTCTTCTCGACTGAGATAAAACATATATTTGCTATGTTTTGTATTATAACATAGAAGAACGTACAGGGCAAATTTACAAATTTACAAACTTCTTCTTTACAAAAACCAGAAAGATTATATAATAAAAATGGAGTTTTGCGTACTTACCTGAATAGAAAGATTTCATAATGAGAGGAAGGAGAAGAGATGAAGCAAAGAAACAAGCAAAAAAGAATACTTTTACTGACAGCGATGCTTATGTTTGCATTTGCATTCTTTCGATTTAATACGATTGATGCGCAGGCTGCAAGTAAATATACTATTTATGTAAATCGAAAGACAAATCTCGTGAATGTAACAGATTCAAGAACTGGTAAGCTTGTAAAAGCAATGTATTGTTCTACAGGAAAGAATTACAGAACGATAAGTGGTACATATAACACAACAGCAAAGTATAAGTGGCGTGCATTGATACATGGTGTATATGGACAGTACAGTACAAGAATACATGGTCCTTATTTATTCCATTCTGTACCGTATTATAGTGTGAATAAGAGTAAGGTATCCACGAAGGAATATAATAAGTTAGGGGTGCAGGCATCGGCAGGATGTATCCGCCTGGCTGTTACTGATGCAAAGTGGATATATGATAATTGCAGGATTGGAACAAAGGTTGTTATAGGCGAGAGCCGTACCTTAAAGAAACCGGCACGCCCTAAAGTAAAGGTATCAACAAAGCGTAAAGCATGGTGGGATCCAACCGATCCGGATACACGCAATCCATATCGTCCGAAGCTGACATTAAAGAAAAAAGGAAAAAGAACGATTGATTACGGAAGTACATTTGAGATAAAAGATGTATTAAATGTAAGTTCGCCGTATGCATCCGCCTCCGCTTTACTTGAAACATTAAGTGTAAGAGGAAGTGTAAATACAAAGAAGGCTGGGACATATAAAGTGAGCTGTACGATTACAGACCCATATACAGCCGTAAGCGTAACGAAGAATTTTAAGTTTAAAGTTGGCAAAAAGCCGGTGAATACAACAACAGAAGTGAAAGTACCGGAAAAGGACAGTACGCAGATAAAAACACAGAAGTAGCTAACTATCATCCACCCTTTTGATAAGATTAAGATAAGAACAAAAGGAATTGGATATAATTATATTATATTTTATGATGCAGGAGGAAAAACCTATGGCAGAACCTTATAACCATAGAGCCGTTGAGCAAAAATGGCGCCAGAAATGGGAAGAGAACCCGATTAACGTAAATGATGGAAAGAAACCGAAATATTATTGTCTTGATATGTTCCCATATCCATCAGGAAGTGGACTTCATGTAGGACATTGGAGAGGATATGTAATCAGTGATGTATGGAGCCGTTACAAGATGCTTCAGGGATATTATCTGATTCATCCAATGGGATGGGATGCATTTGGACTTCCAGCAGAGAACTATGCGATCAAGATGGGAACACACCCGAAGATTACAACAGCATCCAACATTAAGAATATCAAAAGACAGATCAATGAAATCGCTGCAATTTATGACTGGGATATGGAAGTAAATACAACAGATCCAAACTTTTATAAATGGACACAGTGGATTTTCGTAAAAATGTTCAAAGCAGGTCTTGCTTATGAAAAAGAGATGCCGATTAACTGGTGTCCTTCCTGTAAGACAGGTCTTGCAAATGAAGAAGTAGTAGACGGATGCTGTGAGCGTTGTGGTTCTCCAGTAACAAAGAAGAACTTAAAACAGTGGATGCTTCGTATTACAAAGTATGCAGACCGTCTTTTAAATGATCTTGATAAGCTTGACTGGCCGGAAAAAGTTAAAAAGATGCAGACAGAATGGATCGGTAAGAGTTACGGTGCAGAAGTAGATTTCCCTGTAGAAGGAAAAGATGAAAAGATTACCGTATACACAACAAGACCAGATACTCTTCACGGAGCAACATTTATGGTATTAGCGCCAGAACATGCCATGGCTAAAGAACTTGCTACAGATGAAACAAGAGAAGACGTAGAGAAATATATCTTTAACGCTTCTATGAAGTCGAATGTAGACCGTCTTCAGGATAAAGAAAAAACAGGAGTATTCACAGGCTCTTATGCGATCAACCCATTAAATGGAGCAAAAGTACCAATCTGGTTATCCGATTATGTACTTGCTGATTACGGTACTGGAGCGATCATGTGCGTACCTGCTCACGATGATCGTGACTTTGAGTTCGCTACAAAGTTCAATATTCCGATTATTCAGGTAATTGCCAAAGACGGAAAAGAAATCGAAAATATGACAGAAGCTTATACCGAAGCAGCAGGAACAATGATCAATTCCGGCGAGTGGAACGGAATGGAATCCTCTGTACTTAAAAAAGAAGCTCCTCTTATGATCGAGAAGATGGGAATCGGAAAGAAAACAGTAAACTACAAGCTTCGTGACTGGGTATTCAGCCGTCAGCGTTACTGGGGTGAGCCAATTCCAATCGTACACTGTCCAAAGTGTGGTGCAGTACCGGTTCCAGAAGAAGACCTTCCATTACTTTTACCAGAAGTAGAAAAATACCAGCCAACCGGAACAGGAGAATCTCCACTTGCTGACATTACAGAATGGGTAAATACAACATGTCCATGCTGTGGCGCTCCGGCGAAGAGAGAAACAAACACCATGCCTCAGTGGGCAGGATCTTCCTGGTATTTCTTACGTTATATTGACAGCAAGAATAATGAAGAATTAGTAAACAGAGAAAAAGCAGATAAATACCTTCCGGTCGATATGTATATCGGTGGTGTAGAACATGCCGTATTACATCTGTTATACTCCAGATTCTATACAAAGTTCCTTAATGATATCGGAGTAATCGACTTTGATGAGCCATTCAAGAAGCTCTTCAACCAGGGAATGATCACTGGTAAAAACGGTATCAAGATGAGTAAATCCAAAGGAAATGTCGTATCCCCAGATGATCTTGTAAGAGATTACGGATGTGACTCCTTAAGAATTTATGAACTCTTCGTAGGACCACCAGAACTTGATTCCGAATGGGATGACAAAGGAATCGAAGGTGTAAACCGTTTCCTCAAACGTTTCTGGAAACTTGCTCTTGATAACAAAGATAAAGATGTAAAAGCAACACCAGAATTAATCAAAGTACGTCATAAACTTGTTCATGATATCACAAACCGTCTGAATACTTTCAGCTTAAATACAGTAATCAGTGGATTTATGGAATACAACAATAAACTGATGGAACTGTCGAAAAAAGGCGGTGTAGATAAAGAAACATTAGAAACATACATTATCTTATTAGCACCATTTGCTCCACACGTTTCCGAAGAACTCTGGGAACAGTTTGGACATACCGATTCTGTATTCCACGCAACATGGCCAGAATACGATGAGGAAGCTATGAAAGACGATGAAATCGAAATTCCAGTACAGATTAACGGAAAGACTAAATGTACAATCGCCATCAATCCAGATGGAGATAAAGACGAAATCCTCGCAAAAGCAAAAGAAGCACTTGGGGATAAAGTCAATGGAACAATCCGCAAAGAAATCTATGTACCGGGAAGAATCGTAAACTTAGTTATTAAATAATAATTTGCTGGGGACACAGACGCCGCTTTAGTAGAAGATATTGAGCTGAATTGTAGTTGGTCTTCTAAAGAAAAAAGAATTGTGATAAGTTAGATTTTGTTCCGTTGCGCTAAACATTCCATTCTGCCCAGGAAAACAGGAACTTGGGAAAAACGAGTCCCAAGTTCCTATGGTCAGAATTCCACAGCGCAAAGTCACAAAATGCAATACTTATAACAATTCTTTTTTCGTTATCGCAGTTCTCTTACAATTCAGCATAAAAGTTTATTTCAGCGGCTGTCTGGTTTTGATAACAAATAGCAAATTAGTGATTTCTGTTGGAAAGAGAAGGGGATTGCCCAGAAGATTATGAGAGTTAACCTGAGAAAAATTCTCCATAAGTGAGGAGTAGGTAAATATAATTTTTATACAATCGAGTAAGAAAGTATCCCTTTCTGGAAATGTTCATTCTAATAAAAACCATAGCCTTCTGGGCAATCCCCTTATTCCCATCCAAGATTTAAATACTAATTTTCATCTGGAGCCAAAGAACAGAAAACCAAAAATTTAATAGAAAAGAAAATGTGATGTCGGAGCTAGTAAAAATGCCGAACAGGCATTTTCTGCGAAGCGACTATCTTCACAATTTCTTTTCTATTAAATTTCTGGTTTTCGTTTCTTTAGTCCCTCAAATTAGTAGTTAAAGAATTTTCCCTTGATTTTGGTTCGAAATAGTAGTAGAGTTTTATTTGAATAACGATTATACTATTTGAAAGAAGGGTTTAAGTTGAGTAAAATCGAAGAAGTCCGTACCGCAATGTACGCCGCAATGAAAGCAAAAGATAAAGAAAGAAAAGATGCATTATCTATGCTTCTTGGAGCTTTAAAGGCAAAGGCAATTGATAAGAGAGAAGATTTAACAGAGGCAGAAGAGAATAGTATTATTGCAAAAGAAATCAAACAGTGCAAAGATACGATTGAGATGTCTCCTGCTGACCGTACAGATATTATCGACCAGTGTAAACTGAGAATCGCTGTTTATGAAGAATTTGCTCCAAAGCAGATGAGTGAGGATGAGATTAAGGCAACGATACAGTCTGTACTTGATGAACTTGGAATTACAGAACCAACTGGTAAAGACAGAGGTAAGATTATGAAAGACCTCATGCCAAAAGTAAAGGGCAAAGCTGACGGTAAGCTTGTAAACCAGATGGTAGCTTCCATGCTTAAGTAAATTTGTTTGAGGGACGAAAGAAACGAAAGAAACGAAAGAGACGAAAAGCAGAAATTTTATATTAAATAAAATGTGAAGATAGTCGCTTCATAGAAAATGCCTGCTCGGCATTTTTATTTGCTCCGACATCACATTCTGTTTAATATAAAATTTCTGCTTTTCTGTTCTTTGGCTCTAGATGGGAATTAGGATTGGAGTCTGATGGGAAGAGGGGATTATCCAGAAATCTAGAATCCCCATTCTTACTAACTGTAGATTTAGATAGTCAGAAAAAAGAAAAAACACTCTATCCCAGATGCGGCTTCGGAGCGTGTTTAAGATGCGGATGAGCATCTTAAATACAGCGACTACAGAGCAGATGTGATAGAGTGTTTTTTCTTTTTTCGTCTACACCAAATCTACAAATTAGTAGTTAGCTCTTGCCAAAAGTTCTTCCCATTTCCTATCAACCTCTGCCTGGATTCTTGTGATTAATTCTTCTTTTCCAGGTTTGAATAAATGTTTGAATCTTCCTTGTGGACGTAAGAAGTCTTCGATTGGGAGCTTTTTCTTTGGAACGTAGTTTACGATCCATTTACCGTCAATGACTTCAAATAATGGCCAGAAGCAGGTGTCTACTGCAAGCTGACATATTTCAAGAATATCAGGGGTGTTGTAGCGCCAGCCTCGTGGGCATGGAGCCATAACGTTTAAGAAGGCGGCTCCCTCGGTATAGATTGCTTTTTCTGCTTTTGTGTGCAGATCTTTAAAGTTTTGTACAAAGGTGGTCTGTGCAACATAAGGAATATTATGTGCGGCGATTACCTGAGTCAGATCTTTTCTGTTTTGTGCTTTTCCGTCAGATTCGGAACCAACAGGTGTGGTTGTTGTATCAGCGTACATTGGAGTTGGAGAGGAACGCTGGATACCGGTGTTCATGTAAGCACCGTTATCGTAACAAACATAAACCATATCATGATTTCGTTCCATTGCACCGGATAAAGACTGGAATCCGATATCGTATGTACCGCCGTCACCACCGAAAGTGATGAATTTATGAGTGTTTTTTACTTTTCCTTTTTTCTTTAAAGCACGATAGGCAGCTTCTACTCCACTGCAGGTTGCTCCGGCATTTTCGAAAGCGTTATGAATAAAAGAATCTTTCCATGCGGTGTATGGATACATGAAGGAGGATACTTCAAGGCATCCGGTTGCACAGGTGATAACGGCTTCGTCTTCTTCGTGAAGGCCGCGCAGTACATTTCGTACAGCGATGGTAGCGCCACATCCGGCACACATTCTATGGCCTGGTGATAAACGTTCTTCTTTATTTAATGTTTGTTTTAAATTATAAGCCATGATTGTTTCCCCTATTCTCTGACAGATAAATAACGGTAAGTTTCACCGAGCTTGCCTGTTTCCTCGACAGTTTTTAAATCTTCAAAAACAGAAGCGAGGCTTTCTACAGTAACATCACGACCACCGATACCATAGCAGTAGTTTAATGTAGCTGGGTGAAGGTCTGCGTTGTAAAGAGCAGATTTGATTTCTGCATCAAGAGGACCACAGTGACCATTGTAATCTTCGGTACGATCCATGATCGCGAGATATTTTACATTTTTAAGGGCTTCTGCGATTTCTTCTGCAGGGAATGGACGGAAAAGGCGGATTTTTAAAAGTCCGGCACGAACTCCCTGTTTGCGAAGCATATCTACAGTATCTTTTCCTGTTCCGGCGGCAGATCCAATGATGACCATGGCATAGTCTGCATCTTCCATACGGTATTCTTCAAATAATCCGTAGGAACGTCCGGAAATTTTTTCAAATTCTTTTGCCACATCAAGGGTAACCTGTTTTGCATTACGGAGTCCCTGCATCTGAGCACGTTTTGCTTCCATAACATAGTTTGTAACGGCATAAGGACCGACAGCAAATGGTTCGTTATCTTTCAGTAAGTAATGTTCTGGTTCATATTCACCAACAAAAGTTTTTACAATATCGTCTTCTAATAATTCGATATTTTCTACAGCGTGGCTTGTGATGAAGCCGTCCTGACAGATCATAATAGGAAGACGAACATCTTTATGTTCTGCGATGCGGTAAGCCTGCACCCTGACCGCCGCGTCCATGCCAACGGATTTCAACTAAATCTTTCATGTTAACCTCCAATGTATTCCTATTAAAAACTCATGTCCGCCATGCACGGAAAAAAGACGCAAAAAATATAAACAATGGTAATTGCATAAAAAATCATTGTTTAAAAAAGCCTTATATATGAATTCTTATAAAATTTATGTACTATCATAAACCGGACTGAAAATAAAGGAAATAAAAACAAGAGAAATGCCGATTTATGATAGAAACGAATCAATTATAACAGAGAAGATTCAATTTGTGAAGTAAAAATGATAAAAACTTTCAAAAATATCGTATAAAGTTCTCTATTCTTTTATGACACTGCTTCCGCTTCTATTATTTTTCAAATAAACATTTAAGGTGTTTTGCTGGTTTCCTGTTGCAAGGAAAACATCAGAAAGACGTTTGCATCCATGGGAAGAAAGTTGCTTTTTTAGCCATTCTTCGTCCTTTCCTGAATGAAGGAGATTCTCATAAAGAATTTCTCCGTCCATTACATAAGTTGGGAGCAGCCATTCTTTTTCAGGAGTGAGATTTAAGTCGGAAGGGCAAGCGGGGCGGTTTTCGGATTTTGCAAGAAAACTAATTCTTCCATTCTCTTCAAGAATTGCGGTTTGTAATTCTTTCAAATCAAAAAATCCATTCAGACGGCACTGCACGAGGAATTCGGACAGGTCGATATGTCCTTTTTTAAAATTTCCTTCATATAAATGTCCATCATTAAACAAAATGTATGGAGAACCTGAAATAAAACGTCGAATTTTCATATTTTTACTTGTGATAAAAGCAAGCAGAGCGGTTATAAGTCCGTACACAATCATAGCAGTAAGTGGTTCTAAAAAACTCGAATCAAGAGCGGTTGCCATCTCAGCGGCAATCGAACCAATCGTAATACCGCTGATATAATCAAACATACTCATTTCAGACATCTGACGATAACCGATGAGCTTCGTTAAAAGAAAAAGAACAATGAGAGAAAAAACAGAAAGCAGGATAACATATAAAATATTCATGAAAACCTCCTTAAGGAATTAATGTACTCTCGGAGTCTTTCTTGCACTTGCTTTTGTGTTTGATTTCGTGAGTACATATTGTTACTGAAACCGAATCAATAGTTAAGATGTGAGACCATGATGAAAAATATACATTTTACGATAGAAAAATTTCATGTTAAAATTACTTTATCAATGTTTTAGATTATCAGGAAAATGCGATCAATATGATGCAAATGATGAAGGTTGGTTTTACAGCCCAGGGAGGACATAATATAATGAATAAACAAGACAGAAAACTAATCGAAAAGATGATGGAATATTATGCAGGAGATCCGAAGAGAGTGCAGCACTTTTTAAAAGTGTATGAATTTGCGAAGTTAATTGGTGAATCGGAAGAATTAGAGTCGGAAAAGCTGCATATTCTCAGAACCGCAGCGATTGTTCATGATATCGGAATTAAAATAAGTGAAAAAAAGTACGGAAGTTCTGGCGGAAAATATCAGGAAAAAGAAGGTCCGGCTGTAGCAGAACCAATGTTATGCGCACTTGGATACGACGAAGCAGTCATTGACCGGGTACTATTCCTTATCGCTCATCACCATACTTATACAGGAATAGAAGGAGAGGATTATCAGATTCTTGTGGAAGCCGACTTCTTAGTAAATCTATTCGAAGACGGAAGCAGCAGAGAAACAGCCGAAAAAGTGAGGGAAAACATTTTTAAAACAAAAACAGGAATGAAGTATCTTGAGACGTTATTTTTAACGGAAAGAAGGTCTTAGGAAATTCAAAAATAACAGGCAATCCAGATATAGAGATATTCCTGAATTATAAAGAAATAACCGAGAATGTTAAAAAAGTAATTTAATTGACATGATACCCTAATCTGGTATATGATAACGCTATATTACTTTATGTGTAAAAAGGGATTTTCCCTTGAACAAAAGGAGGAGCAAATGGTTTTTGGAGTAATTTTAGCCGGAGGAATCGGCAGCAGAATGGGAAATGTTGAGAAGCCAAAGCAGTACCTTAATGTTGGTGGCAAGCCGATCATTCTTCACACATTAGAGAAGTTTTATGTGAACAGTAAGTTTGAGAAGCTGATCGTACTTTGTCCTTCTCAGTGGATTAACCATACGAAGAATCTGGTGAAGAAGA
This sequence comes from Anaerobutyricum soehngenii, assembly GCF_009697165.1. Lineage (NCBI taxonomy): Bacteria > Bacillati > Bacillota > Clostridia > Lachnospirales > Lachnospiraceae > Anaerobutyricum > Anaerobutyricum soehngenii. The sequence continues at coordinate 22,009 of NZ_VULP01000003.1, forward strand.
ACTTTAATGATGATAGTAAGATTGTAGTGATCGAGGGTGGTTCTACTCGTAATGAGACGATCATGAACTCTATTCGTTATATTGAAAAAGAATATGGTCTGGATGATGATACGATTATTGTAACACATGATTCCGTTCGTCCGTTCCTGACATATCGTATTATTGAAGATAACATTCGTTATGCACAGGAATATGGTGCATGTGATACAGTTATTCCTGCTTCTGATACTATCGTAGAGAGCGTAGGTCACGAGGTCATCAGCAATATTCCTGATCGTTCTGTTATGTATCAGGGACAGACTCCACAGTCTTTCAAGGCGAAGAAGTTAAAAGAGCTTTATGAAGGTCTGACAGAAGAAGAGAAAGAGATTCTTACAGATGCCTGCAAGATTTTTGTTATTAAAGGACAGGATGTACATCTGGTAGAAGGAGAAGTTTTTAACATTAAGATCACTTATCCATATGACTTACGAGTTGCTGAAACGTTGATTAAAGGAGAAGATAAATAAATGTTGAATACAGTGTATCGTCTGGTAGCACCCAGAAGATTTGAAGTAGCATTTAATGATATTGATTTAAATAGTGACAAGGTAGTTGTGCGTCCGACACATTTATCTATCTGTCATGCGGACCAGCGCTATTATCAGGGAACACGTCCGGCAGATGTTATGGCGAAGAAGCTGCCGATGGCTCTGATTCATGAAGCGATTGGCGATGTAGTTTATGATGCGACAGGAGAATTTAAACCAGGGGAACTGGTTGTTATGATTCCGAATACACCAGTTGAGAAAGATGATATTATTGCAGAGAATTATTTGAGAAGTTCTAAGTTCCGCGCAAGCGGTTTTGATGGTTTTATGCAGGATAATGTCGCTTTAGACAGAGACAGACTGGTTCGCTTACCACAGGATATTGACAGAACTGTAGCAGCATTTACAGAGATTGTCAGTGTCAGCGTACATGCTCTCCGCCGATTTGAACGTTTTACTCATGCAAGAAGGAACGTTGTAGGAATCTGGGGAGATGGTAATCTTGGTTATATTACCGCTGTATTTTTCCGGTATATGCATCCGGATACGAAGCTTATTATCTTTGGAACGAATGAAGATAAGCTTAGCAGCTTCACTTTTGCCGATGAGACCCATCTGGTATGGGAGATTCCAGAGGGACTGACGATTGATCATGCAATCGAGTGCGTAGGTGGAGATGCATCCCAAAAGGCAATCGATCAGATGATCGATCTTATTCAGCCAGAAGGAACAATCGCACTTCTTGGTGTTTCTGAATATGCGGTTCCTATTAATACACGTATGGTATTAGAGAAGGGGCTTCATCTTTATGGAAGCAGCCGAAGCGGAAGAGCTGATTTTGAAAAAACAGTGGAATTATATCAGGAGTATCCGGAGATTCTCGGTTACCTTAGTAATATCGTGGGAGCGCAGGTTGAAGTTAGTTCTATTGCAGATATGACTAAGGCTTTTGAGATGGATATTAATAAGATGATGGGTAAAACTATCATGATATGGAATAAGTAGAGAATCCTTTTCTTTTTGCAGGACAGATAACCTGAAAGTGAAAATGAAGGAATCTTAAGTGAAAATTGCATATTGACATACTTGTCATATATGATATACTTGATTCATAAGTTGAAGGAGCAACGAATATTCGTTGCTCCTTTTGTTATTTTCTGATATATAGGAAATCCGAAAAAAGAGAGGAGAGAGAAAGATGTTAAGTATAAGTAAAATGGTAGCCCAGATTGATGCATTTGTCTGGGGACCAGTCATGTTAGTTCTTTTAGTCGGAACAGGAGTACTTTTAACGGTTCGCTGTAACTTTCTTACATGGAGAAATCTTCCATGGGCATTAAAAAAGACTCTGAGTAAAGAGGCACGAACAAAGAGTCGTGGAACAGGAGATGTTTCCCCGTTTTCGGCACTTACAACCGCCCTTGCGGCAACAATTGGAACCGGCAATATCGTAGGTGTTGCAACTGCTATGGTTTCTGGTGGAGCAGGAGCATTAGTATGGATGTGGATATCCGCCTGTTTTGGTCTTTCTTCTAAATTTTCCGAATGTATGTTAGCGATTAAATACAGAGAAGTTAACGAAAAAGGCGAAATGTCCGGAGGACCAATGTATACTATGAAAAAAGGGCTGAAAAATAAAAAGCTAGGTGCAGTACTTGGCTGGCTGTTTGCCCTGTTTGCAGTAATCGCTTCCTTTGGTATTGGAAATATGACACAGGGAAATTCCATTGCAACATCCGTTCACGCAACCTTTGGTGTGTCAGTAACGATGGTCGGTGTCGTGATCACAGTACTCGCACTTTTAATTATTATTGGAGGAATTAAGACCATTTCTAAAGTTTCTTCCGTAGTAGTCCCTGTTATGGCTATTTTTTATGTAGCTGCCGGAATTATCGTCATTCTTGGAAATATACATAACCTTCCAGCAGGAATCTCTATGATATTTAAAATGGCATTTAGTGTGAAAGCAGTAGGTGGTGCTTTATGTGGAAATATCGTAGCATCCATGATGAATGCAGCACGTTACGGTGTAGCACGAGGCTGTTTCTCAAATGAAGCGGGAATGGGATCAGCCGCCATTACAGCTGCCGCAGCAACAACAGATAATCCGGTAAGGCAGGCATATATCAATATGACTGGAACCTTCTGGGATACTATCGTTGTCTGTACGATCACAGGTTTTGCTATTGCAAGTTCTGGTGTACTTGGGCAGATTGACCCGTCAACAGGCCAGCTTTATGTCGGCTCTGCCTTAACAATCGCAGCCTTTTCTACAGTACTTGGAAAAGCAGGTGGCTATCTCGTAACAATCGGTATCGCCTTATTTGCATTTTCCACAATACTCGGATGGGAATATCATGGAGAAAAAGCTTTTGAATATTTAATGGGAACCCATAAATGGAATATGATCTATCGAATTGTTTTCTCACTTGTAGTTTACACTGGAGCAACCCAGACATTAGAACTGGTATGGAACTTCTCCGATATTGCCAATGCTTTGATGGCAATACCGAATCTTATTTGTATGATACTTATGAGTGGGGAAATCGCAAAAGATGTGAAAGAATTCCAGAAAATTAAATCTTGATTATAGGTTTTGTATAGACGAAAAAAGAAAAAATAATATATCCCATCTGCTCTGTAGTCGCTGTGTTTAAGATGCTCGTCCGCATCTTAAACCCGCTCCCAAGCCGCATCTGGGATATATTATTTTTTCTTTTTTCTGTCTACTCCAAATCTACAGTTGGGTAAGAATGGGGATTCTCCAGAAGGATATGGATTTCCATGGAATTAAATCCCAAAAGGCTGACATTCCAATTGTTGTGTATACTTAAAATTTAGTTATATCAGATGTGGAATAACTTTATTCTAGAACTAACTCCGTTGCAAAAATTGTACATACTCCTGCAAGTAAGCTGAGCACCATATAGAGAAAAGCCACCTTAGGATGTCCCTCTTTTATGAGAGTGGTGGATTCAAGTGCAAAGGTTGAGAATGTAGTAAATCCCCCACAAATTCCAGTCTTTAAGAAAAGAATAAACTTTGGATTTGAAATGGATCCTTTTGAGGCAAGCATGGCAACAAGGGCGATAGCAATGCAGCCTGCGATGTTGATAAAAAATGTTTTGACGGGAAACAGGGTGGTTTCACAGACGGGAATTAATCCGATAAGATAGCGGAGTGTTGCTCCGATAAAACCACCGAGCCCGACAGCAATACAATTTGTCATACATGTCTCCTGATAATATGATGTCAGGGTCAAAAGGTCAAAACGCCGTTCGTGCTTGTACGATAAGGTGTTTGACTTTGGGACCCGCGGAACATGAGAAAGTAGCGTTTTTCTAAGTCTTCTAGATGTAAGATCATAGAATCTGTCATTTTACGCTATCTCATTGTAATATAGCAATGGTTACTAAGCAATTAGTATATACATAATGTAATATAAAAGTCAATAAATATTTGTAAAATCTCCACAAGAAAGTTTTAGTGCAGAAGACGGTTTCCAACTGCAGATTTGCACAGTTAGAAAAAAGAAAATATCCCCTATCCCAGATGCGGCTTGGGAGCGTGTTTAAGATGCGGATGAGCATCTTAAATACAGCGACTACAGAGCAGATGGGATAGGGGATATTTTCTTTTTTCGTCTATACTAAATTTACAAATTAGGATTTAATTTTTAATATTGGTAAATATAAGATGTATGGTATAATAAAGTGAAATGTATAAAAATAAAAAAACTCGCCTAAGCGAGTTTAGTCCACAACCGCGTGGAACCCCGAAGGGTGATTACGAAAATTCGTTATTTGAACATGTAGTGTATCTCATATGGTAATCTATTGAGATATATTTATTATAGGGGGAGTAAAGTCTTTTGTCAAGAAGGGAGAAAGGTACAAATGAGTAAAAAATATTATTTAGGATTGGATATTGGAACGAATTCTGTAGGATGGGCTGTGACAGATGAAAATTATAATCTTTGTAAATATGCTGGTAAGCGGATGTGGGGAATTCGTTTATTTGAAGGTGGAGAAACAGCAGAGCAGCGAAGAATAAGTCGTTCGAATCGTCGTAGGCTTTCCAGAAAGAAACAGAGAATTGATTTATTACAGGAGTTATTTGCAGAAGAAATTGCAAAAATAGACCCTACATTTTTTATTCGATTAAATGAAAGTAGATTACATTTAGAAGACAAGTCTACAGGAGAGAAATTTCCGTTATTTACAGATAAAGATTATACAGATATTCAATATTATAAGGAGTATCCAACGATGTATCATTTAAGAAAGGAATTAATAGAAAATCCAAAAGCACATGATATACGCCTGGTGTATTTGGCATGTCATCACATATTGAAAAATAGAGGGCATTTTTTAATTAATGGAAGTTTTAGTGATGTGAAAAAATTATCATCTGTTTGTGAAAGTATGTTAAATTCATTTAATGGGATTTCTAAATATCAGATTGAAATAAATGATATAGAGAGATTAGAAGAAATTTTGAGCGATAGGAAAAAACAAAAATCTGTGAAAGCGAAAGAACTTATTCAAATATTTGAATGTGGACCATGTGAAGATAAAACGGATGAGAAAACTTGTAAAGCGATCGTTTCTAATTTGTGTAAATGGTTGACTGGATTAAAAGGAAATATAAATAGTATTTTTGATATGCAATTTGAAGAAATAGATACAAGTAGTTTTTCATTTACAGAGCCTAAATATGAAGATACAATTAGTGCAGCTTTGGAAGAAAAATATCCAGATTATGCAGATGTGATACAAAAGATAAAGGCGGTGTATGATTGGAGTGTCTTAGTTGAGATTATGGCAGGAGAGGATTATCTGTCCTTTGCAAAAGTTAATGCATATAACAAACACAAGGAAAATTTATGTATTTTAAAAGAAGTTATTAGAAAATACTGCGACTCCGAAATGTATCATAAATTTTTTAATGGCTTCGATGAAAAGAATGGTTATGGAAATTACATTGGCTCTATTTATAAAAATGGACATAGCTATGCGATGAAAAAATGTAGTACAGAAGATTTTTATAAGACATTAGGAAAAATTCTGGATAAAATACAGCCAGAGAAAGAAGACGAGAATGTATTAGAAGAATTAAAAGTTGAAGTGAAAAATCAAACCTTGTTACCATTGGCGAGAACAACGGCTAATGGAACGATTCCAAATCAGATACATATTCAGGAATTGAAAGCAATTTTAGATAATGCTAAGAAGTATTTACCATTTTTGAATGAAAAAGATGAGTATGGGACAGTAGCAGAGAAAATTATAAGTATTGCAAAATTTAGAATCCCATATTATGTAGGACCTCTTAGTACACGTCATAAAGAACAGGGAGCTAATTCATGGATTGTTCGTAAGCAAGAGGGAAGGATTTATCCATGGAACTTTGAAGAAATGGTAGATTTGGAGCAGTCCAATAAAGAATTTATTCAGCGTATGACAAATAAATGTACCTATCTTATCGGAGAAGATGTTTTGCCGAAGAATTCGTTATTATATTCAAGATATATGGTATTAAATGAACTGAATAATTTAAGAATTCGCGGAAATAAGATTTCTGTAAAGTTAAAGCAAGAACTTTATAAAGAATTATTTTGTACAAAAGCAAAAGTTACTGGGAAAGGACTTTTTAATTATCTAAAGAAAGAGGATGAAGAGTTAGCGTTAGAAGATATTAGCGGTTTTGATATAGATTTCAAATCTTCATTAACTTCATATTTGGATTTCAAAAAACAAATTTTAGGAGAAAAGATAGAGAAAGATAAATATAAAGATATCGTAGAAAATATTATCAAGTGGAAAACGATTTATGACGATGATTCCAAAATGATGAAAAAAATGATAGAGCGGGAATATCCAAATGTATTTAGTAAGGATCAGATAAAGAAAATCTGTCGTTTTAAATATAGTGGATGGGGAAATTTTTCTCTTAGTTTCTTGAATGGGATTCGTGGAGCGGATAGGGAAACGGGAGAAAGCTTTACAATTATAGAAGCTTTATGGAAGACAAATTATAATCTTATGCAGCTTTTAAGCAAGCAGTTTACTTTTAGAGAAGAAATCGATTTAATTAATGCAGAAAAAGTAGGAAAAATCAATAAAGTTAGTTATGACAATACGGTAAAAGATTTGATTGTGTCTCCAGCTAATAAACGTGCGATATGGCAGACAGTTCAGATTACAGAAGAAATTAAAAAAGTCATGAAATGTGAGCCAGAAAGAATCTTTATTGAAATGGCACGAGGAGGAGAAAAAGAGAAAAAGCGAACAGTTTCCAGAAAGGCAAGATTATTAGAGTTGTATGCAGCTTGCAAAGATGATGTTCGGGACTGGACAAAAGAAATTGAAGACAGAGAGGAACGAGAGTTTAACAGTAAGAAACTTTATTTATATTATACGCAGATGGGACGTTGCATGTATTCTGGTGAAGAAATTGATATAGATGAATTGATGCAAAAAAACTCTAAATGGGACATTGACCATATTTATCCACAATCGAAAATTAAAGATGATAGCCTTGATAATATGGTTTTAGCGAAGAAGGTGATAAATAATAGTAAACAGAATAAATTATTGTCATCAGATATTCGCATAAAAATGAAAAAATATTGGAATGCGTTGTACAAAGGTAATTTCATATCTAAAAAGAAATACGACCGTTTAACCCGAACAGAAGATTTCACTAATGAAGAGTTGTCAGGATTTATTGAAAGACAAATAGTAGAAACAAGGCAATCATCAAAAGCGGTGGCAGAATTATTGAATCGTTTATATGAACATTCCGAAATTGTTTATGTAAAAGCAGGTTTAGTTTCAGATTTTCGACATGATAATAAATTGCTAAAATCTAGAAGGATTAATGATTATCATCATGCGAAAGATGCATTTTTAAATATCGTAGTTGGAAATGTTTACAATGCGAAATTCACATCAAATCCTAGAAAGTGGATTAAAGAAAATAGAGGTACGAATTACAGCATTCGAAGAGTATTTGATTATAATGTAAAACGTGGGAATACGGTCGTCTGGCAGGGAGTAGAAGATGGTGGGCACAGTATTGATGAAATCAGAAAGACAATGGCTCGAAATGATATTTTATATACAGAATATACTTATTGTGACAAAGGAGAACTCTTTAATGCAACGCTGATTAAGAAAGGAAATGATAAGGCAATCAATTTAAAGAAAGCCCTTGATTCAGTAAAATATGGTGGATATAACAGTCCGAAAACATCGGCATTTGCATTTATAGAGTTTGATGGTAAAAAGAAAGAACGGAAAAATCATATTGTAGAAATTCCTGTGTATATTGTTAATATAGCAAAAAGACAGCCAGATACAATTAAAGAATATTTAGAACAGAAAAAAGGATATAAAAATGTTGTTGTAAAGAAATATCCGATTAAAAAGAATGCATTGATAAAGATAGATGGATATTTGGCGAGGTTAAGGGGAGCGAATGAAACAGATATATTATTAAAAAATGCTGTACAATTAATTTTAAATGATAAATACTATGAAATAATAAGACGAGTAGAAAAATATTTAGAGTACAATGTACGGTATGAAGCAGAATCTATGTTTGAAGGTTTTGACCATGCAGATTTAAATAGTTTATATGACGAATTAACATCAAAATTAGGAACGAGTATATATAAAAAAAGACCGGCAAATCAGCTAAATGCTTTAGAAAAGGGGAAAGAAAAATTCAAGAACATACAAACATTAAGAGAAAAGGCTCAGATAATCAAAGAAATGCTTATAATGTACAGATGTGATGCAGCAACGGTAGCAAATCTTAAGGCAATTGGAGGATCAGCAAATGCTGGAAGCATGAAAATAAAAAAGAATACATTTACTTCCCGAAGCTTAGTGTTGGTAAATCAATCTATTACAGGCCTATTTGAAACAGAAGAGGAATTGGTATGAGTTGGAGAACGGTGGTTGTTACGGGTAATGCAAAGCTAGATTATAAGATGGATTATTTGGTAGTCCGAAAAGCAGAGGCAACCACACGCATATTTATAGGAGAAATTGGTCTGTTGATTATTGAGTCAACAGCCGTTTCTCTAACGACAATGTTGTTAAGCGAATTAGCAAAGCATAAAATAAAAGTGGTATTTTGTGATGAAAAACATAATCCGCAATCTGAATTAATATCATATTACGGCAGTCATGATACCAGTGCCAAAATAAGGACTCAGATACAATGGACACGAGAAGTAAAAGAAAACGTATGGACAGAAATTGTAGCTGAAAAGGTAAAGCAGCAAAGTGAACATTTGAAGAAATATGAATTGAAAGTTCCTGCAGATATGTTAAAACAATATATTGAAGAAATGGAATTGGGTGATAAAACAAACAGAGAGGGACATGCAGCAAAGGTTTATTTTAATGCTTTATTTGGAATGGACTTTTCTAGAAATAAGGATTGTGCGATAAACGCAGCATTAAATTACGGATATGGAATTTTATTATCCTGTTTTAACAGAGAAGTGATTGCAAATGGATATATTACCCAGTTGGGATTGTTTCATAACAATATGTTTAATCAATTTAATTTATCTTCTGATCTGATGGAACCGTTTCGTATTCTTGTTGACCGTATTGTAGTAAAGGATAAGCCAGAGAAATTTGATTCGGAAGAAAAAATGAATTTTATATATATGTTAGAAGACGAAGTAAAGATTGATGGAAAACATCAGTATATCAGTAACGCTATAAAAATATATTGTAAAAGTATTTTTGATGCATTAAATGAAAATGATGTTTCTTTAATTAAATTTTATGAAGTGATATGAGTTATAGATTTATGAGAGTGATTGTGTTTTTTGATTTGCCGACACTTACTTTAGAAGATAAAAAAGAATATCGGAATTTTAGAAAGTTTCTTTTAAAAAGAGGTTTTGCTATGATGCAGGAAAGTGTGTATAGCAAGTTGGCATTAAATACGACGGTAGCGAATGGTATTGTAGCAAGTGTAAAAGAACATAAACCGAAAGACGGACTTGTACAAATGCTTGTTATTACCGAAAAACAATATTCCAAAATGGAATATGTAGTTGGAGAAAAAGGCTCTACGATTATTGATTCAGACCAGAGGACGATTATATTATGATATTTGTTAGTCATCAAAATGGAATAGAAAGTAATTTGATAACAGGAAGAATAAATGCACTTATTTTAGAAGATTCGGAAGAATATACTTATTTAGTTGAAACTTTATGGAATCAAATTCATAAAATAGAGGAAAAATTACTTTTCTATGGAAAAGAAAATGAATTACTTGATATGAGTAAGCGATGTGATATTATTTTTTCTCCAAGAGATTTGAGTTTTCAAAATTCTAAAATCTCCAAAAAGTTATTTGCTTATCTTACAGAGCAAATACAAATGAGTGGATTAAATGATGAGATTATAAAAAATCATGCAGAATTATTACGACTTATGGACGAAGTAAAAAATATTTCGGAATATACTATTTGCATAGAGGAAGAATACAGTCTTTCTGATATTTTAAAAAATGGAGGAATAAAATTAGTAGATCCAGAGGGGAGTTTCTGTGAGAAGTTAATAGATTATGCCAAAATAAATTATGATTTCTTAAAAATTGATGTATTATTTCTGGTGGGATGCAAAGCTTATTTAAAGGAAAGTGATTATTATCATTTAGAAAAATGGACAGAATATCAGAGTATTACGATAGTGCTTATAGAAAAGGATGATAACAGATTGCCATTAGGCATAAATAAGTATATAATTGATAAAGATAAGTGTGTTATACACTAAGCCATATGGAAATATAACGTGCCTCGTAGTGGCATGACTTAAAAATTGAGGTTTGAGAGTAGTGTAAATTCATATGGTAGAAAAACTCCCATGAAATCACTCCTTTTTATTTATTTGTTTGAGAGTAGTGTAAATTCATATGGTAGAAAAACAAAATCACAAAGGAAGAACTGTTAGTGTCTGTTTGAGAGTAGTGTAAATTCATATGGTAGAAAAACCAGAGTCACCTGAACCAGATACGCCGGAAGGTTTGAGAGTAGTGTAAATTCATATGGTAGAAAAACCACAGCTTGACCTCAGTAATTTCGACACAAGTTTGAGAGTAGTGTAAATTCATAAATAAAATCCTTTCGTTTGCCATAGGCGGAAACCCACTACCTTTAGGTGGTGGGAGGAGCCTTGTTAACTGTTACCCAATATGCTACAATAGCCGTAGCAGTTCTTAAAGAGAAAACCGTTAGATGTGCTGCTCATTAAAGACACTCTTTTGTACATTGACAAGATATGAGGTTGCAATACGAAATTCGTGTATTGCGTAAAATCTTAACCGTAAAAGATTTTTTTACTGTATAGCATGGGAAGTTTAGTACCTGATACAGTTACAGATGAGCATGTCTTGTCTGTAAAGGGTGCTGTCAGCCACCCTATGATGTAACGCCACTTTAGATAGCAATATCTATCGGGGATTAAAGGTCGGAGGTGTAATCCGTTAGTACGACTGGGCAGTTACAAGCCCATGACCTTTAGGTCGTGGGTAGTTGACACTTTAACCAACTGAACCCATTGCTGTAAATGATAATCAGCAGCAACCGCTGTAGTAATAGAACTCATAGGAAATGCCTCCTAACCAGTCCTAAAAGTTGAGTACTGAACTTTTAAGACATTTAATAATCATAGGACTATTATAGCACTGGTTAGAGGTGGAATCCAGATACGTACTATTTACCACTTACATAAAATCTCCACAAGGAAGTTTCACTACAGAAGACGGTTCCCAACTGCAGATTTGCACAGTCAGAAAAAAGAAAATATCCCCTATCCCAGATGCGGCTTCGGAGCGTATTTAAGATGCGGACGAGCATCTTAAATACAGCGACTACAGAGCAGATGGGGTAGGGGATATTTTCTTTTTTCGTCTGTCTAATCAAGCAAGATTACAGCTTAAGTCCTGCCAGTAATGCCCCTAATCCTGTTGTTGCATCACCTTCGTCTTTATAGCTTACAGTTTCTTCTCCGTTTGTATCTTCTTCTTCAGGAGCAACTTCCTCTAAAGCTTTCATGCTGAGGCTGATCTTGCCATTCTCAACTTTTAATACTTTCACATTAACTTCCTGTCCAACTTTTAATACTTCTGCTGGAGACTCGATACGTTTCTGTGCAATCTGGGAAATGTGTACCAGGCCGGAAATATCATCGCCAAGGTCAATGAATGCACCATAAGGCATCAGAGATTCTACTTTACCGGTAAGAACAGCACCAGCTTCGATTGCGTTGATACGCTGTTCTTTTTCTGCACGCTTTTTGTCGTAAAGGACTTCTTTTACAGATAATACAAGACGGTTCTTCTCAGGATCGGCTGTGATAACCTTTGCTTCTACCGTTTTTCCGAGGTATGGGTTTGTATCTTCTACATAACCAATCTCAAGATGGGAAGCAGGGATGAATCCGCGGAGTCCATCTACATAAACGATAACTCCTTTATTCACGATACCGCCGATTTTTAAGGAGAGAACAGTGCCATCTTCTAAATACTGCTGAACTTTATCCCAGGCATTAAATCCAGTTTCTTCTTCAGGAGCCTCGCCTTCATTCTCTACAACGTTGAGAGTTTTCAGGGACTCATCAATTTCTTTTTCAAAATCTGCCATTGATTCACTCATGATAATATCCTCTTTTCTTAAAAATAAATTACTAATCAGTTAGTTTCTTAAAAAGTATTATAACATAAGTTTGAAGTCTTTGACAAAGAAAACAGAAAATAAAAATGGCAGCTATTTCTTCTGGAGCCAGCAAGCAGAAAATAAAAAAGGCAGCCTATAGCCAATGTAATGTGAGAGCAAGTAAAAATGCCGGTTAGGCATTTTCTACGCAGTGATATCTTTACATTGGCTATAGGCTGCCTTTTTTATTTTCGTCTATTTCCCCAATGAATAATAAAATAGTAATTTTAATGGAAAAAATTTCTCTTTTCTGGTATACTAATACAGCATTAGAAATAGAACAATGAAAATTTTGGAGGTTTTAAAATGGCTTTAGATACAGGAATGAAAATGATAAAAACGGAGAAAGTAACAGTAGAGAATGCGGCTAAGACATTAGGAAGCGGAAGTCTTTTAGTATACGGAACTCCTGCGATGTTATTATTAGTGGAAAAGACAGCAGTTGCTTTATTAGATGGCCATCTTGATGAGGGAATGACAACGGTTGGTACGAATTTAAATGTAGATCATGTTTCTGCCAGTCCGATTGGCTGTGAAGTAAGTTGTGAAGTGACACTTACAGAGATTGATAGAAAGAAGCTGACTTTTGTAGTGGAAGTGAAGGATCCTGCAGGTGTGATCGGTAAGGGAACGCATGAGAGATTCATTGTAGATGCAGAGAAGTTTCAGAATAAAGCGAATGGAAAGTTTGATAAGTAATGACGGATACAGGAAGAAAGAATCAGGATTTTAAAGAAAAGATTTCTACAGGGGAGCCGATGCGCCTGAATAAGTTTCTAAGTGATGCAGGTGTGTGTTCTAGAAGACAGGCAGACCGCTATGTGGAGCAGGGCCGTATTTTGATTGATGGAGAGCCGGCACAGTTAGGGCAGAAGGTTCATGCAGGACAGGAAGTTCGTGTCGATGGTAAGTGCATTTCGATAAGCCGTAAGCAGATCGTTCTGGCTGTGAATAAGCCAAAGGGAATTGTCTGTACTACGGAGAAGAGAGAAAGAGATAATATCGTTGATTTTTTGAAGTATCCGGAGAGAGTTTATCCGGTAGGAAGATTGGATAAGGATTCCGAAGGTCTTATTTTAATGACGAACGATGGGGAGTTAATGAATGAGATTTTAAAGGCGAGAAATTATCACGAGAAAGAATATGAAGTGACGATCAATCGTCCGGTGACGAATGCCTTTTTAAAGCAGATGAGTGAGGGAGTGGAGATTCTTGATACAGTTACCCGCCCATGTAAAGTAAAAAAGACAGGTGTGTATACATTTCGTATTATTCTTACACAGGGAATGAATCGCCAGATTCGTCGTATGTGTGAGGCATGTGGCTACAGAGTAAGAGAGTTAAAGCGTCTTCGTATTATGAATATTCATCTGGGAGATCTTCCGACAGGAAAGTATCGGGAAATTACTGGCGAGGAGCTTTCTAAGCTTGAAAAACTTGCTGGAAGAAAACCGGAAGGGGTTTATCATGGATAAGCAGGCAAGAATGAAAGAACTTGTAGAAGTATTGAATAAGGCTTCTAGAGCATACTATCAGGAAGACCGGGAAGTATTTTCCAATAAAGAATACGATGAATTATATGATGAACTGCAGGCGTTAGAGAAAGAGACTGGTATTGTTATGAGCCAGTCTCCGACACAGAATGTCGGCTATGAAGTACTTAGTGAACTCGAAAAAGAAACACATGAAAGTCCGATGCTGTCTTTAGATAAGACAAAGAGCCCGGAAGCATTACGAGACTGGTTAGGTGAAAGGGAAGGGCTTCTTTCCTGGAAAATGGATGGTCTTACGGTTGTGCTTACGTATCGTGACGGTATTTTGCAGAAGGCAGTAACGCGGGGGAATGGTGTTGTAGGTGAGGTTATCACGAATAATGCCAGAGTATTTAAAAATCTTCCGGCAAGGATTCCGTTTGCAGGTGAGGTCGTTCTTCGTGGTGAGGCAGTGATCAAGTATTCGGATTTCCGAAAGATCAATGAAGGAATTGAAGATGTTGATGCGCGTTACAAGAATCCACGTAATCTGTGCAGTGGTTCTGTAAGACAGCTGAATAATGAAGTGACAGCCAGAAGAAATGTATTTTTCTTTGCATTTGCGCTTGTAAAAGCAGAAGGAAGAGAGCTGGAGAATTCTGTTGAAAGCAATATGCTCTGGGTACAGGATCTCGGCTTTGAAATTGTACCGTATAAGAGAGTGACAAGAGAAAATATTATCGGAGAAGTTCAGCAGTTTTCAGAAAAAATCGTAGAAAATGATTTCCCTTCAGATGGACTGGTTCTTATTTATGATGATATTGCTTACGGGAATTCTCTTGGAAGAACGGCAAAGTTTCCTCGTAATGCTATTGCGTTTAAATGGGCAGATGAGGAGGCAGAGACAAAGCTTTTACACATTGAGTGGAGTCCGTCAAGAACAGGGCTTATTAACCCGATTGCTGTTTTTGAACCGGTGGAACTTGAGGGAACGACAGTCAGTCGCGCGAGCCTTCATAATATCAGCATTATGGAAGGACTGGAGCTTGGAGAGAATGATCATATCAAAGTTTATAAGGCAAATATGATCATTCCTCAGATCGCTGAGAATTTGACGAGAAGTGGAACATGCAGTCCGATTGCCCATTGTCCTGCCTGTGGTGGTGCGACAGAAGTGCGGATTGAGAATGATGTGAAGACGTTATACTGTGTGAATCCGTATTGTAGCGCAAAGAAAGTAAAGCTCTTTTCTCATTATGTGAGTCGTGATGCGATGGATATTGAAGGATTGTCAGAAGCAACATTGATGAAGATGATCGAGCAGGGATTTTTGTCTGAATTGAATGACCTGTACACTTTAGAACAATATAAAGAGCAGATTATTGCTATGGACGGATTTGGTGAGAAGTCGTATAATAATTTAATACAGTCTATTGAAAAGTCAAGAGAGACACAGTTATTCCGTTTTGTTTACGGAATCGGAATTCTTAACGTTGGAAGTTCAAATGCGAAGCTTTTATGCCGTCATTTTGGCAATTCGTTAGAGAATCTCCGAGGAGCATCCGTAGAAGAGATGACACAGATCGATGGAATCGGAGAAGTGATCGCAGCAAGTGTAAGAGATTACTTTGATAATATCCATAACCAGAAGCTCCTTGAAAAGCTGCTGCCATATTTGCATTTTGAAGTGGAGAATATATCAGCAGAAGGAGAATCGGCACAGAGCCTTTTAGATAAGACATTTGTTATTACCGGAACGGTAGAGCACTTCACAAACCGAAAGGAATTAAAAGAGAAGATCGAAAGCCTTGGAGGCAAAGTGACAGGTTCTGTTTCTAAAAAGACAGATTATCTTATCAATAACGATACGATGTCTTCTTCAAGTAAGAATAAGAAAGCGAAAGAACTTGGAATACCTGTGATTACAGAAGAAGAATTTCTTTCGATGATTGATAATAATTGACAAAGATTAAAAATGATGAAATAACAATAGAATGTTTTACAAAAAAGAGACTTAGCGGCAGTAGCGGGTTGAAACAATAATAGAAAAGAGATGAAAATATATGCCAATCAGAATAAATACTGATTTGCCGGCAAAAAAAATACTGGAACATGAAAATATTTTCGTAATGGATTATGAACGTTCTTTAAAACAGGATATCCGTCCATTAAAAATTATTATCATGAATCTGATGCCTACAAAGCAGGAAACAGAGCTTCAACTGTTACGGAGTCTTTCGAATACACCGTTACAGGTTGACATTACCTTTTTAAAAACAGAAACACATAATGCGCAGAATGAATCCAGAACCCATATGGAAACTTTTTATACGATTTTTCCTGAAATCAAACAGCAGTATTTTGATGGATTACTTATTACAGGAGCACCTGTAGAAACACTGGATTTTGAAGAAGTAGATTACTGGCCGGAGTTAGTGGAAATTATGGAGTGGTCTAAAACACATGTCACTTCAACCTTCCACATCTGCTGGGCAGCGCAGGCAGGTCTTTACTATCATTATGGTGTGCGTAAGGAACTGTTAGATGAAAAGATATTTGGAATTTTCGAACATCGTACAATTCACAGAAAGACTCCTCTTGTCCGGGGATTTGATGATGTATTTAATGCACCACATTCCAGACATTCCAGGATTGTCAGAGAAGATGTGGAGAAGAATCCGGAACTGACGATTCTGGCAGATTCCGAAGAAGCAGGTCCTTTTATTATCATAGCAAAAGAAGGACGACAGATTTTTGTAACCGGACATCCTGAATACGACGTTATGACACTTGACGGGGAGTATAAGAGAGATCTGGCAAAAGGAATGGATAATGTTCCGTTCCCAAAACGTTATTACAAGGATGATAAGCCGGAATTAGGACCGGTAAAGTCATGGAGATGCCATGCCAATACGTTGTATACGAACTGGCTTAACTACTATGTATACCAGATGACAACTTATGATCCATTAGAGATTCAGAATCTGAAATAGGGGATTTTGAAAGTTTTCGGGGGTCTGTTCGTTGGCAACCTGCAAAAAGAATTCTCGGAGGATTTCTATTTCAGATTTTAGGGGGGAGAAAAGGGGAGGGCTCCGAAGATTTCATTTCTCTCCCACAGGCTCTTTTATACAGCATTTTCTAAATAAATACCATCGTTTATTAAAGTAACAGAGCACAGAACAAAGTCTACGAGAAAAGAAGAGTATTTCATATAAAACTCCAAGTCGCACTCGTCTCTTTTTAATAACACTTAAAGTTTTGACATAAAAAATAGTGAAGCGCAGCACATAGCCTACAAAAGAAAAAGAATTTTTTATATAACAATGAATCTGACATTTGAAAAACATCTGCCGAAATATCTCTATCGGGGCGGACAGGTTTTTTGTCCGAATCCGAAGAGATATTTCGGCAGATGTTTTTCAACAGGCACGATTCATGTTATATAAAAAATTCTTTTTCGTTATACAGAACTAAAAGCTGCGCGCATCATAGTCTGTGAAATTTACTTGTTAAAAAGAGCCGGACGATAAGCCGGGTTATGTCGTGAATGATCATCTGTCTACTTCTGCTGTTGCCAGCAGCCTCTAGCGACCCACCTGAAAACAATCCGGGCCAGATTATCGTTTTACATTCGGTCTTGCTTCGGGTGAGGTTTACATGGCATTCTCTGTTACCAGAGAATCGGTGGGCTCTTACCCCGCCTTTCCACCCTTACTGGCATAAGCCAGCGGTATATCTCTGTTGCACTATCTTTGGAGTCACCTCCACCGGACGTTATCCGGCACCCTGCCCTGTGAAGCCCGGACTTTCCTCTTCCCAGACCTTTCGGTAACGAAGGGAAGCGATCATTTATCCGACTCTTACAAACAAATATAAGATGCAAAGCATCGCTCATCATTCTAGCAAATAAGGTGAAAAATGTCAAGGTAAGAAGTTTGTAAGGACTTTTAGAGTAGTTTTATGGTAAAATGTAACCATTCAATGTTATGCAGAATTTTAATAAAAACATAAAGGAAGGGCAAATGTATGGAAAAGAATGCTAGTATTCTCGTAGTAGATGATGATAAAGAGATTGCGGATCTCGTGGAGATTTATCTGGTGAATGATGGATATCAGGTATTAAAGGCATCGGATGGAGAACAGTGTTTAGAAACGCTGAAGCAGCATCCGGAGGTTCGTATGCTTATTCTTGATATTATGATGCCGGGAATTGACGGGTTAGAAGTGTGTCGTGAGATTAGAAAGACCAGTAATATTCCGATTCTTATTTTATCAGCTAAGGCGGAAGATATGGATAAGATTGTTGGCTTTGGTACGGGCGCAGATGATTACCTTACGAAGCCATTTCATCCGTTAGAGCTTCTTGCAAGAGTAAAGTCGCAGATGAAGCGCTATACGACAATACAGTTAGGAGAAGAGCAGGAAGCGGCTGGGAAGGATGAGATTGAGATTCAGGATCTTACGATTAACAAGGCAGCGCACGTAGTGAAAAAGAACGGAAAGGAAATTGCACTGACACCGATTGAATTCGATATTTTATATTTGTTAGCATCGAATCGAGACAGAGTATTCAGTACGGATGAGATTTTTGAAAAGGTATGGAACGAGAAAGTTTATGAAGTGAATAATACGGTAATGGTTCATATACGAAGATTGCGTGAGAAGATTGAAGATAATTCCAGAAGTCCGAAGATTTTAAAAACAGTATGGGGGGTAGGCTACAAAATTGAAGGTTAAGCGATTTAAAAGCTTTCGTTTTAAGATGATTATGTACATGTTTTTAAGTCTTCTTGCAACAATTGCAACGGAAGGCCTCATATTCATGGGAATCTATTTGTATGAGACGGAGATCATAGCTGGCGAATATAAGAAAGTGTGGGGAGCATCCGGGCAGGGAAAGATGAGTTTAGGAACATTTACGATGTCACAGTCTGTGGCGCTTGATGCCTGGGTGATCGTAATATTTACCATATTGCTTCTGGTTATTTATTTTATTTTGATATCGAATAAGTTCGTTATGTATGTCAGGGAGATCATCAGTGGCGTAGAGCGGATGAAGTCGGGAGATCTGATGGAAGAGATTCCTGTGCAGGGAGAGGATGAGTTCTCAGAAATCGCTGCTTCGATTAATGAGATGCGACAGAACCTGTATGAAACGATGGAATCCCAGAAAGCAGTAGAGAAGACGAAAGATGAACTGATTACCAATGTAGCACATGATCTTAGGACACCGCTTACATCGATACTTGGTTATCTTGATCTCCTTACACAAGGAGACTTTCTTACGGAAGAACAAAAGCAGAAGTATCTTGGAATCGTATCATCGAAAGCAAAGCAGTTAGAGACACTTGTAAAAGATTTATTTGATTATACAAGATACGATAAAAACAAAGTAAAGATAAAGAAAGAGATTCTTGATCTGAATCTCTTTGTTCCGCAGTTAGTAGATGAATTTTATCCAAGCTTTATGGACCATAAGTTAGAGTGTCGCACAGACTTTTATGAAGGGGCACTCAATATCGAGGGAAACGGCGAGCTTCTTGCAAGAGCGATCGGTAATCTGATTTCAAATGCGATTAAGTATGGAGTAGATGGAAAGCTTGTAGAAGTGCATACCGGTCTGAAAGATAAGATGGCATTTGTAGCGATCGTTAATTACGGAAAGATTATTCCGGCAGAAGATCTGGATAAGATTTTTGATAAGTTTTACAGAGTAGAGAATTCAAGATCCTTAAAAACAGGCGGAACCGGGCTTGGACTTGCGATAGCCAAAAACATTGTGAATCTTCATGAGGGAGAAATATGGGCAACAAGTGATGAATCCGGAACCAGATTTCAGATTGAGCTTCCGGTCGTGCAGGCGCATGCACCAAAAGCCGGAAAATAACAGAAAAGATACGAGGAATGAAGTATGATTAATGATTTATTCCGTACTTACAAAAAAATTATAATATTACTTCTTTTACTTCTGTGTTCCGTTGTTTTCTGGTTTTACGGATGTCGGCATCAGCAGCGGGGACAAAAGATAGTCGTAGAATGGGATAAGAAGACATTAGAAGGTACGAATGGATATTGTTACAAGTTTAAGACAGAGAACTGTACCGGAAGTGTTGTTTTTGGTGTGGCGGGATATGTTGCCAGAGATAAGGAAATGCCAGTCACATTAAAGATTCGTTCTACAGATAAGAGCTTTGCCGGCGTAATGAAAGTTACACTTCCGGGAGAGAACGGAAAAGGAATTGCCTATCAATCGGCGATCCGGTGCCAGCGCTCAGAAGAACAGACCATTACGTTGAATGTTCCGCAGCTTGGGAATCCATCGGTGATCTGTTTTGAAATCAAGGATTCCTTTGGGGTAACACAGTTGTCAGAGAATGTTTCTTTTTCTGATAAGAAGAATAAAGAAGAGGAAAGTAGCGGGCAGAGCGAAAGCCTGATCGGTGTGTTGAGTAGCCAGTCGAGACAGTTATCTTATTTAAACAGTATAGAAGTTGGAGAAGAGAGCGAAGAAGACATCAGGATGATTACCTTTTCAAGAAAAAGCTTTCCACAAAGTGTAGAAGCTTTTCAAGGGCTGGATGGAATCATCATTGATTCGTTTGATACCGGACAGTTATCTAAAGAACAGAAGCGCGCCCTTAGAAAGTGGGTTAAAAAGTCAGGAGGGAAGCTGCTCCTTACGGGAGGAAGCCAGCAGGAAGGCTCTAAAGATTCATTAGAAGGAATCGGAAAGAATTTTGGTATCGTACAGGAAGGAGTCGAAGTTTCTACTCTGCCTGATCTGGAAGGAGAAGAGAGTGGGCAGGAGCTTTCGATTCTTATGAGTACGTTGGAGTTTTCAAAAAAATACACCTGGAATTCCTATAAAAATCTTAATCCAGCGATTGCATATACAGCAGTGGTTGGGGCAGGAAGGGTATCGGTACTTCGTTTCAGTCTTAGTAACACTTCTTATTTGCAGTGGAGTGGAAGAGATAAGATGACTTCTACTGTAATGACACATTTTCTGGAAAAAGATAACGAAATGGAAAGCAGTGATACGAGTCTTTGGTATGTAAAGAAATCTTTGTATGCCTTTATGAAGTCACAGTTACCGAATACATTTTATTATGGCGTTTTCTTTATTTGTTATATTTTAATGCTTGTAATGATTGCCTATTATTATCTCAGAAAGATTAAAAAGAGAGAGTACATCTGGATTGTCGTTCCTGTTCTGGCAATATGCTTTACAGCAGGTATGCTTGTGCGCTCAAGAGGAATGACTGGGAACAATGACAGTGCTTTTTCTGCGTTAAGAGTAAGGGATAGTGAAAAGCAACAGGAAACCATTTACTTTCTTTATCAGACAAACGAGGGAGAAGAAGCAAGTGTGAATCTGCTTCCATCCGTTACTTCTGTAGTTCCGGTAGATTATAATTATCGGACGATTATTGGAAAGAATGTAAAAACTTCTGGCGAGGACGTTACGATAAACAATACAAAAAAAGGATTTGATATTGCTTTTGAAGAAAGTGTGCCGGGAAGTTCAAGAGTTTTAAAATTATCAGGAGATGTCGGTGAACATTCAGAAAAAGAAGTGTTTCGTCAGAATCTGACCGGAACATATACTGCATTTTCCGGAGATATTACAAATATTTCTGCAAATAATTTTTCCAGAGTTATTTTAATGAGGGACAATCAATATGTGATTCTTAAGAATATAAAGGCAGGGCAGCAGGTTTCAGTTTCTGAAAGTATGGTGAAGTGCTGGAATCGTTATGATGAAGAAAATACAGTTTTTGGAACAGATAATGAAAATACAGTAACAGGGAATCTGATGGAATATATTCAGCAGACCTATATGAATACAGAAAAGTCGCAAAATGAACTGCTCATCGTTGGTATAACGAATGAAAATGATTTCAAGCTCTTTTCAGATAAAAATGTTTTGAAGAATCATGTCACAATGATAGTTAACCATTTTCCTATAAAGGAGAAGAATACCAGCGAGAAGATTTTGAATATTAATATATCCTGTCTGGAACAAAAAGAAGAAGGTCTGGCGATTGAAGAAGATACGTTAGATGAAAAAAAGACAGAAGCGACGTACATCTTTGACCGAAAAGAGGAGATACAGGCGCTTGTGAGAAACAAGGATAATTTCACCGGCAAGATTTATGCCTATAATTACCGTACAAAAAAGAAAGACAGGATTTTTACCTCGGCAGGTGAGTGCCTGTATGAGGAGGCTCTTAAACCGTATTTATCAGATTCCGGTGAAATGATGATTACGTATCAGTTAAAAGAGAGCAATGAGTATACGACTGCACCGGTGATTTCGTTAATTTATAAAGAATAACAGGGGGAAAAGAATGCTGGATTTTCAAAATATTTCTATTTACAGAAAAGGGGAAAAAGTATTAGATCATTTCAATCTCAAGGCCCCGGATGGAGTAATACTGGCATTGCTTGGAGAGGATAAAGAAGCGAAATCCATGCTTCTAAAGGCGGCTTCCGGTGGAGAAAAGCCGGAAGAAGGACAGATTTATATGGATGGCATCTCTATTTATGAAGAAGGCAGGAATGCTTACTGTAATTTTGGATATATGTCAAAAGAATATGGCTTTTATAATCTTCTGAAGGTGGAAGAGTATTATGAGTTGTTTTTGTCCTTGTATAAAGTAGGAGGACGTTACCGGAGCAGGCGGATCGAAGAAGTTCTTGAGATGCTTGAGATGACCCAGTATAAAAAAACATTTATCGGAGAACTTCCAATAGATACTTTTCCATTTTTATATCTTGGAAAGGCAATCTTGCAGGAACCGGAATGGCTCTTAATGGATGACCCTTTTGACAATATGAGTGTTACAGCAAGAAAAAAGATGATAGGAATTTTGCTGAGTCTGCATGAAAAAGGAACATCCATGATAATCAACACATCCATGTATTCCGAAATGATGGGTTTTATTACAGATGTTGTTGTAATAGAAGAAGGAAAGAATCTGACCTTTGGACCAGTAGAAGAAGTATACGCAGAAGCATTATGTAAAAGTCCAGTGCGGATGCATATTTTAGCCCAGATGGAAAAAGCACTGGAAGTATTAAAAGAAAATCATCTGGTTGACAGGGTGACGGTTGACGGAGATGATGTCATTTTCCGGTTTAACGGCGGAGAGAAAGAAGAAGCAGAGCTTCTGACTGATTTAGTTGCATCCGGTGCATTAATTCACAATTACATGCGGGATCTGGCTAATATAGAAGAAATTTTCCGGAGGTAAGAGCTTATGCTAAATCCCTTTTTAAAAGTAGAATGGTTAAAAGAAGGAAGAAATGTCCGTCTTCCGATGATCATTATTTTTTATAATGCAATTCTTGCATTTATCACAATTTTATTTATGTTTTTTAATGCAGAATCTTTACAGGAAGGCTATTCCTATAATACTTCTTCTTATCTGTATCAGTTTTTGATCATAAGCACTTTTCAGATTGGTATGATTTTTGTTTTGATGCCGTTTTCTGTGTGGGGATTCTATGCGACAGATAGAGAAAAGCATATGTTAGAAGAATTCGCTATGATACTAGGTTCTTCCAAACAATTTGTAATCGCAAGAGTTTCTGTAATTATTGCCATATATATGATGCTCTTTGTATCAAGCCTTCCGATTATTTCTCTGTCCTGCATCTACAGTGGCTTACCATGGCGAAAAATCCTACGCCTTGGAATCATGATGCTGATCTGTACTTTTTGGAGTGCATCAATCTCTGTTTTTTCATTCAGTTACTGCAAGAAAGGAATCTGGGCATTTGCACAGAATACAGCAATCGAAGCAATGTTTGTTTTGGGAACAGTTTTAGCAACGGAAATAATACGGTCGTTTTCGATTTCAGTAACAGGAGCAGAAAGTCTTGCACCGATCGCTATTAATTTATGTATGCTTTTTAGTTTGTTGAATCCTCTGGCAGCATATATGGGGTATTATGGAAACATTACAGGAGACAGCGGACTGATGAATCTTTACTGTGGAAGAATCGGAATAGACAGTTCTACACAGACATTTTCTTTTTTATTTTATAAGGCAGCAAGTATCGTGTGTATTCTTATGGGAATTGCCTTCATTGCTCTGGCAGTATGGCAGATGGAAAAGCAGGCAAAAGAATAAAAGGCGTAAAAATAAAAACATAAAGAATAAAAAATAAATGATAAAAAGGAATAAAAACAGGCAGAAATTGTTCGAAAATTTTGTTGAAAAAATAAAAAAGAATAAATAAGAATGAAAACCTGCAAATTATGCGTATACAAAAAGTTTGGATTATGCTATAATTGTGACGTTTATTTGATTGTGAAACACACTTGTGTGCGGCTGACGCACACTGCATACAGGAGGTAAAAATGGATTTAATTTATAAAAGTACGAGAAATAATCAGGAAACAGCAACCGCTTCCGAGGCTATTTTAAAAGGACTTGCCGGAGAAGGCGGTCTGTTTGTTCCTTCATATATTCCAAAGCTGGATAAGTCATTAAAAGAACTTTCTGCAATGAGTTACCAGGAAGTAGCTTATGAAGTTATGAAGCTTTTCATGACAGATTTTACAGAAGAAGAATTAAAACACTGTATTAACAGTGCTTACGATAAAAAGTTTGACACAGAAAGTATTGCAGAATTAGTAAAGAAAGAGGATGCCTACTATCTTGAACTTTTCCATGGTGCAACAATCGCATTTAAAGATATGGCACTTTCCATCCTTCCATATTTAATGACAACAAGTGCAAAGAAAAACCACGTAAAGAACGAGATCGTTATTCTTACAGCAACATCCGGCGATACAGGAAAGGCAGCTTTAGCAGGCTTTGCTGATGTACCTGGAACAAAGATTATCGTATTCTATCCAAAGCATGGTGTAAGCCCGATCCAGGAAAAACAGATGGTAACACAGCGTGGAGATAATACATACGTTATCGGAATCGAAGGTAACTTTGATGATGCACAGACAGGCGTAAAGAAGATGTTCTCTGATGCAGCCCTTGCACAGGAAATGAACGAAGCAGGATATCAGTTCTCTTCCGCGAACTCTATCAATATTGGCCGTCTTGTTCCACAGGTTGTATACTATGTTTACAGCTATGCAGCATTATTGGCACGTGGAGAGATTTCCGAAGGAGAACAGATCAACGTTGTTGTTCCAACAGGAAACTTTGGAAACATCCTCGCAGCATCCTATGCAAAAGAGATGGGTATCCCGATTGCGAAGTTAATCTGCGCATCCAACGAGAACAAAGTACTTTTTGATTTCTTTACCACAGGATGTTATGACAGAAACAGAGACTTCATCCTCACATCTTCTCCATCCATGGACATCTTAATCTCTAGCAACTTAGAACGTCTCATTTACCAGACAGCAGGAAGAGATGCCGAGAAGAACAGAGAATTCATGAAAGAACTCAACACAGACGGTATTTATACGATCACCGAAGAAATGAAAGAACAGATGAAAGACTTCTACGGAAACTACGCAACAGAAGAAGAAACAGCACAGACGATTAAAGAAGTTTACGATAAGACAGGTTACATCATCGACACACATACCGCTGTAGCAGCCGCTGTTTATAAAAAGTATGAAAAAGAAACAGACGACAAGACAAAGACAGTGATTGCATCTACAGCAAGTCCATATAAATTTACAAGAAGCGTTATGAATGCAATCGATCCTTCTTATGACAGTAAGACAGATTTCGAACTTATTGACGAATTAGAAAAACTGTCAGGAGTAAAAGTACCACAGGCAATCGAAGATATCCGAAGCGCCGCAGTACTGCATGACACAGTATGCGAAACAGCAGACATGTGTAAAGAAGTAAAGAAGATCTTAAAGATAAAATAATTTGCTGGGGACACAGACGCCGCTATAGTAGAAGATATTGAGCTGAATTGTATTCAGTCTTCTAAAGAAAAAAGAATTGTTATAAGTTAGATTTTGTTCCGTTGCGCTAAACATTCCATTCTGCCCAGAAAAACAGGAACTTGGGAAAAACGAGTCCCAAGTTCCTATGGTCAGAATTCCATAGCGCAAAGTCACAAAATGCAATACTTATAACAATTCTTTTTTCTTTGCCATAGTTTTCTTACAATTCAGCATAAAATTTTGTTTCATCGGCTGTTTGTTTTTGATAACGAATACCAAATTATTTCATTTGCATGTTTTTGAGCAATCCGACAAAATGTATATATAGCGGCGTTTATCACTCATCTGGCAACTTAGTAATTTAGTAAGTACATTTTTTTAAAGAAGGGACAGATAAAGTATTATTATGAAAAGTTAAGAAATCTTTAGAGTGAACTAAGTTGAATATATGTTACTATTTGTTTGTATTACAGCATGGATTGAAGTGGAAGAAACAAAGCAGTTTTAGATTTACGGATACAAACAAAAGGAGTATATAGTGATGAAGAAATATAAAAGATTCGTATTTTTATTTCTTATGATAGGTCTGCTGGTACTGGTAATTGTTAGCGTGGCGGTTATATACAAGCATAATTCGGATATTAATAAAAAGGAAAAGGCAGTAATATCTAATGAAATAGAGCGGCTTTTAAAGGACAGAGCAAGTATTATGATTTCTGATGAACAAATAGTGAGTGAAAGTCCATTTATATCGAAAAAAGAGAATCTTAAAGAAAAAGAACTGCGGGAACAAATCGCACAGTTTAGAGATGAATTGAAAAAATCAGGGGAAACATATTCAGCAATAAAAACTGCGGTAAATCTCATAAGTTCTAAAAAAATATCTGATTCAATAATCAGTACAAAAATCAAAGAAGAAACATATTTAACAATATCAAACACAGATACCGCGACAGGATATGATGCAGAACATGAAATTATTTTAAAGAAACACAAAGATACTTGGAAAATTGTTGAGGATAAACAGCTAGAACCCATTGGCTTATTACCATTAAATGAAGCAAAGAAGTACATAGAAAAGTAATACAAACTATAGATTACAACCACAAACTTCCCCATCTATTTTGTCATAAAAAGGGCATTGCAGAAGTCAGAAAAGATTTGAAAACTACAAGGCGATGAACTACGGGAAAGAAGGGTTTCTTTCAATATTACTTTTTATGACTTTTGTGCTGTGGAATTTTGACTATAGAAACTTCGCATTCATTTCTGCGAAGTTTCTGTACTATTGGGCAAAATGGAACGTTTAGCACAACAGAATAAAAAGTAATATTGGAAGAAATTCTTCTTTATCAAGATCTAAAATTGTAGTTTTCAGATCTTTTCGTCCATTTTCGCTCACTTTTTATTGACAAGCCTTTTTTTTTGGGGTATTATGTTGATAACATGAGATTATAATAGGTTGAGTGTCGCCACTGGTAATGGAGGTGAGCTATGTTATTAGTTACTACAGAACAGATTGCAGGAAGGAATGTTGAGCCGTTGGGTATTGTAGAAGGTTCTTCGATCCAGACTGTTCATGCAGGAAAGGATATCATGAACAGTTTAAAGACTTTAGTGGGTGGAGAACTGACTTCGTATACGGAGATGATGGAGAAAGCCAGAAAGCTTGCAACAGATAAGATGGTGAAGAATGCACAGCAGATGGGAGCAGATGCAGTAATCTGTGTTCGCTATTCATCCAGTGAAGTGATGCAGGGGGCTGCTGAAGTGTTAGTATATGGTACAGCAGTTAGATTGGTATAGTAAAGTTGGGAGAACAGAATGGAAGATACAAGATTAGTTTTTTCGAATATTATGGAGAAGCTTCTTAAGCAGGCACAGAAGAATAAGAATGTGTTAGAGTATAAGGAAGTTAATGATGCGTTTAAGAACATCGAATTAACTCCTGAGAAGTTTGAGTGGATTCTTGATTATTTTGAAAAACAGGGTGTTGATGTTTTAAATACCAACGAAGATGAAGATAACGATGATAATTTTATAGACGATGATGCAGAGGAAGTAGAGATTATTGACGATGCGGATATTCTTGAAGGTGTAAGCTTAGAGGATCCGGTTCGTATGTATTTAAAAGAGATTGGTAATATTCCTTTGCTTACTGCGGAAGAAGAAGTTTTTCTGGCGCAGCGTATTGAGAAAGGTGATGAGCAGGCGAGAAAGCAGCTGATCGAAGCGAACCTTCGACTGGTTGTCAGCATTGCTAAGAAGTATGTAGGAAGAGGAATGTCTTTCCTTGACCTGATTCAGGAAGGGAATATGGGTCTGATGAAGGCCGTTGAGAAGTTTGATTATAAGAAGGGGAATAAGTTCAGTACATATTCTACCTGGTGGATTCGTCAGGCAATCACAAGAGGTATCGCTGATACAGCGAAGACAATTCGTGTACCGGTACATATGGTGGAGACAATTAATAAAACTCTTCGTACTTCAAGAATGTTACTTCAGGAGCTCGGAAGAGAACCTACGAATGAAGAGATTGCTAAGAAGATGAATATGCCGGTTGCCAAGATTGATGAGATTTTAAAGACATCAAGAGATCCGGTATCCTTAGACACACCGATTGGTGAAGAAGAGGACAGCCAGTTAGGTGACTTCATTGAAGATGAGTCTCTCCTTTCGCCAGTTGATTCCGCATCCTTCTCCATGTTGAAGGAAGAGCTTGAAGAAGCGATGGCTTCTCTTACAGAAAGAGAACGTAATGTAATCAAGCTTCGTTTTGGTCTTGATGATGGCAAGACAAGAACTCTTGAGGAAGTTGGTAAGGAATTTAACGTAACAAGAGAGCGTATCAGACAGATTGAGGCGAAGGCGCTTCGTAAGCTTCGTCATCCAAGCAGAAGCAGAAAGCTTAAGGATTTCCTTGAGTAAGCTTTTTATGAAGATGTTGTCACAATTTTTGTGATATACACATTTTTCGTATACTGTTTGTTGCCAAAAGATAAATAATTGATTACAATAATGGGAAGACTAAGGTACTTAGGATTCCCATTTTGTATTTTTGGAGGTTTTTATGAAAGACGGCTTTTTAAAAGTCGGAGTGGCATCTGTCGATGTGGAAGTTGCCAATCCGATTCACAATAAAGAAAAAGTAATGGAAGTAATGAAAAAGGCAGATAAGAATGGAGTGAAGCTTTTAGTTTTTCCGGAACTTGTGCTTACTGCATATACATGTAATGATCTGTTTTTACAGAAGACATTACTAGATGAAGCAAAGAAACAGCTTTTTGTTATTTTAGAGAAAACAAAGGGGCAGGATATGGTTACTGTTCTAGGTCTTCCGTTAACAGTGAATCATAAGCTTTATAATTGTGCGGTATTTGTACAGGGAGGTAAGATCTTAGGGGTAGTACCGAAGCATTATCTGCCGAATTATTCGGAGTTTTATGAGGCAAGACACTTTGCTCCGGGAGAAGAAGAGGTAAAGATGATTCGTCTTGGTGGAAAGGATGTACCTTTTGGGATGAATCTTTTATTTTGCTGTGAGAATATGGAGGAATTAGTGATTGGCTGTGAAATCTGTGAAGATTTATGGTCTCCGCTGCCGCCATCTACACATCATGCATTAGCTGGTGCAACGGTAATCTGTAATCCGTCAGCCAGTGATGAGACAACGACAAAGGATACGTACCGTCGTAATCTTGTTTCACAGCAGTCTGCGCGGCTTGTCTGTGCCTACCTTTATTCTTGTGCCGGCGAAGGAGAATCTACACAGGATTTAGTATACAGCGGGCATAACATGATCGCAGAGTATGGCGCTATTTTAAAAGAATCAAGAAGATTCCAGAACAGTTATATCGAGACAGAGATCGATCTGCAAAGATTAGAGGCAGATAGAAGAAGGATGACTACCTTTGTGACTGAGGGCGCAGATAAGAAGTATGAGAGAGTGTATTTTAGATTAAAAGAAGAAAGAACCCAGATTAGCCGGACGTTTGAACGAACACCGTTTATTCCTTCAAATAAAGCAGACAGAGAAAGACGATGTGATGAGATCCTTACGATTCAGGCAATGGGACTGAAAAAGCGCCTTGCGCATACACATTGCCAGTCTGCGGTTGTCGGAATCAGCGGAGGTCTCGATTCAACACTTGCGGTATTAGTGACAGCGAGGGCATTTGATATGCTGAATATTCCAAGAGAGAACATTGTCTGCGTGACGATGCCTTGTTTCGGGACAACAGACAGAACCTATTCGAATGCGGTAACGCTCACAAAGAAGCTTGGAGCAAGTTTAAGAGAAATACGTATTAATAAAGCAGTAGAACAGCATTTTTCAGATATCGGCCATAATCCGGAGAATCACGATGTGACCTATGAGAATTCACAGGCACGTGAAAGAACCCAGATTCTGATGGATATCGCAAATCAGACGAACGGAATGGTAATTGGAACCGGAGATATGTCCGAGCTTGCACTTGGCTGGGCGACCTATAATGGGGATCATATGTCCATGTATGCAGTGAATTCTTCTGTACCAAAGACTCTCGTAAGACATCTGGTACGGTATTACGCAGATACAAGCAAGGAGCAGGAGCTAAAAGAAGTACTTCTTGATATTTTAGATACTCCAGTAAGTCCGGAACTGCTGCCACCGGTAGATGGTGTGATCTCACAGAAAACAGAAGATTTGGTAGGACCTTACGAACTACATGATTTCTTCTTATATTATATGCTTCGTTTTGGCTTCCATCCGGAAAAGATTTTCCGTCTGACCCGCCAGGCATTTGGAGAAGAATATGATGTGGCCACCTGTTATAAATGGCTTCGTACATTCTGCTGGCGTTTCTTTGCACAGCATTTTAAGAGATCCTGCCTCCCGGATGGCCCAAAGGTTGGTTCGATTGCGGTTTCACCGAGAGGAGATTTGCGAATGCCGAGTGATGCAAGTTCAGCAGTCTGGATGAGCGAATTGGACGAGTTAAAGGATAAGCTGGGGCTGTAAAGTTTTTTCACTTTAAAATGCTGCTTTGTCAGGATTTTGCTTTGGAAAGCGCATTTTTAATTGCTTGCTGGAGAATCAGTCCCGTATATTTGTTTTCTGAATTTAATTTCAGATCATCGATTGAAGAAATATTTTCAAGCTGTGCATTGATTTCTTCAAGTGATGGCTCAAGGAGCGGGTACATGGCACTGACACTGTCCGACAGATGATTTAAACTGACGGAGGTAATGTGATCGGCATCGACCGAAACGGCAACATCTAATGTATTATCACCAAGTGCGATGGTAGAAGTATAGACTCCGGGTGTGTAAACACCTGCACTTGTTTTTGTACTTTTTTCTTCCGGAGCAAACATAAAGATCAAAAGAAGGATCAGTATGATACCCAGGCAGACAAACAATGCAGTATAGATAAGTTCTTTTGCTTTTACAACAACAATTTTAGTTTTTGCACTCAAAAAAAACAGTCCTTCCGATTACTATTTATTAAAGTGTATTCTGAAAATAAAAATATATGCTACATCTTGAAAATGTACTCTCGGAGTTTTCGTTTCAAAAAGGTTCCGAGAGTATACTAGAGCGTGTTTGAAAAATCATTCCAGCAACCTGCACGCCTCAATTTACGGTATATTTTGCCTTCATTCAGTTGACGTAGCCCGCTACGCCGCCCTCATTCAGGCGAAATCTCCCGCAAATTGCAACGCACATCTTGCAGAAAGCATTTTTCAAACAAGCTCTAGAGCGTGCAGATTACAGAAAGTATTTTTCAAACAAGCTCTAGAGCGGAAAGGAGGAAAAAGATGCTTGAAGGACAGACATTTCCAGAAGTATTTCCAGATTATACGGTTCCTGACAATTTAAAATATATTTTGTCCAATGCGGTTGTTTCTAAAGTGGTAATGAAGCAGCAGAAAAGGCAGTTAGTGATTCATTTAAAGAGTGAACATATTATCCAGAGAAAAGTTTTAAATAAAGTTGCTTACGATCTCAAAAAGGAGCTGTTTGGAAAGACCTCTGTTTTTATTTCATTTGATGATACGTATGAGTTATCCGCAGCTTATACACTAGAAAGTATTACAAATGATTACTGGGGCAGTATTCTTCATGAAGTAAAGAACATGGGGCGTGTGGAATACAGTCTTCTTGCGAATGGAGAATGGGGATTTGAAGGGAATATTATGACGATTCTCTTAGAAGATTCCTTTCTTGCAAGAGATAAGTCGCGGGTTTTAAAAGAATATATGGAACATCTTTTTTCTCATCGTTTTGGCAAAGAGATTCAGGTTGGGTTCGACTTTACCGATGATGCGAAACAGGCTTTTTATAAGGCGAGAAATCATAAGCTGAATCTGGAAGTGGATATGGTTATGAGCCAGATTAAAAAGGTGGAGAGTGAGAAGAAAGAGAACGGAGCGGAAGAAGGGGAAACGCCAAAAGAAGAAAAGAAGCATCATAATTATTCCGGTAATTTCTTTGAAGAGCGGGCAAGAAGGCAGGAATTTAGTCAGAGAAGACGTTCCAAAGATCCGGATGTTATTTATGGGAAGGATTGTGATGGAGAAGTTGTTCCTTTGGAGGAAATCGTGGACGAGATCGGACAGGTTGTCGTGCGCGGAAAGATTCTGAAGATGGAACTGAGGGAAATTCGAAGAGAGCGAACAATCGTCAGTTTTCATATTACGGACTTTACGGACACGATTGTTGGAAAGATATTTATTGCCAACAACCAGCTCCCGGAATTTTTAGATTTATTTGAAAAAGGAAAGTTTTATAAAGTAAAGGGAATGCCTCGTATGGATACCTTTGAGCACGATCTGACCCTTTCTTCTATTTCCGGTATTAAGCCGATTCCTGACTTTACAGAAAAAAGAATGGATAAAAGTCTTGAGAAACGTGTGGAACTGCATCTTCATACCGTAATGAGCGATTTAGACAGTGTAGTTGACATTAAAAAAGTAATCAATCAGGCAAAAGAATGGGGACATCCGGCGATGGCGATTACCGACCATGGCGTATTGCAGGCATTCCCGATCGCAAATCACTGTATCACGATGGACGAACCATTTAAGATTATTTACGGAGTAGAGGGATATTTTGTAAATGATTTAAAAAAGCTTGTTACGAACGATAAAGGACAGACGCTTTTTGATGATTATGTAGTATTTGACTTGGAGACTACCGGTTTTAGCCCATTGCACGATGCGATTATCGAAATTGGTGCGGTGAAGGTAAGTAATGGGGAAATAGCAGACCATTACAGTGTGTTCGTCAATCCACAGCGGCCGATTCCTCTGCGGATTACCGAACTGACAAGTATTGATGATGCGATGGTTGCAGATGCAGGAACGATTGAAGAGATTCTGCCGGAATTTCTGGAATTTTGCGAAGGCTGCAGCCTGGTTGCACATAATGCAGAGTTTGATGTCAGCTTTATTGAAGAGAATGCAAAGCGGCAGGGATTTACGACCGATTTTACGGTGCTTGATACGGTACAGATGGCAAGACTGCTGCTTACGGATCTGAATAAGTTTAAGTTAAATACAGTATGTAAGCGTTTAAACATTAAGCAGGAACATCATCACAGAGCAGTGGATGATGCAAGGGTAACGGCAGAAGTCTTTCTTCGTTTTGTGGAAATGCTTGAAGAAAAGGATGTGCATACGCTTGCAAAGTTAAATGATATGGGAGCGATGTCCCCGGATCTGATTCGGAAAGCACCGGCATATCATGGAATTATCCTTGTAAAGAATGACATCGGCCGCGTCAATTTGAATCGTTTGGTATCGGCCTCGCATCTTGATTATTTTAACCGTCGTCCGAAAATGCCGGAAAGTCTCATTCAAAAGTACAGAGAAGGGTTGATTTTAGGTTCTGCCTGCGAAGCCGGAGAGCTATTTCAGGCGATTATTCGGGGAAAGAGCGAAGAAGAATTAGCAGAACTGGTACGCTTCTATGATTATCTTGAGATTCAGCCAATCGGCAACAACATGTTTATGCTTGAGAGTGATAAATATGATGCAAAAACAGTAGAAGATCTGCAAAATTATAACCGGAAGATCGTGGAACTTGGCGAGCGTTATCACAAACCGGTTGTCGCGACCTGTGATGTACATTTCCTAAATCCAGAAGATGAGCAGTACCGCCGGATTCTTATGGCAGGAAAAGGTTTCTCCGATGCAGATAATCAGGCACCGCTGTATTTTAGAACGACAGAAGAAATGCTAGAAGAGTTTGCATATCTTGGGGAGGCAAAGGCGAAGGAAGTTGTTATTACGAATACGAATAAGATTGCCGATATGATCGAAAAGATATCGCCGGTACATCCGGATAAGTGTCCACCGGTAATTCCAAAGTCTGATGAGACATTAACAAATATTTGTTACGATAAGGCGCATGAAATCTATGGACCAGATCTTCCAGATATCGTAGAAGAACGACTCCAAAGAGAGTTGAATTCCATCATATCCAATGGATTTGCCGTAATGTATATCATCGCGCAGAAGCTTGTGTGGGATTCAAATGACCATGGATACCTGGTAGGTTCAAGAGGTTCGGTAGGTTCCTCTTTCGTAGCGACAATGGCAGGAATCACAGAAGTTAATCCTCTGTCTGCACATTACATTTGCCCGAAATGCCATTATGTAGACTTCGATTCAGATGCAGTAAAGCCATATGCAAAAAAAGGTATGTCCGGATGCGATATGCCTGACCGGGACTGTCCGGTCTGCGGGACACCTTTACAAAAAGAGGGGCATGATATCCCATTTGAGACCTTCCTTGGATTTAAGGGAAATAAAGAGCCGGATATCGACTTAAACTTCTCAGGAGAATATCAGTCAAAAGCGCATAAATATGTAGAAGTTATTTTTGGAGAAGGGAAAGCATTTCGTGCCGGAACTATCGGTACACTTGCAGAAAAAACAGCCTACGGATATGTATACAAGTATTTTGAAGAAAGAGATATTCACAAAAGAAGATGTGAGATGGAGCGTTTAGCGGAAGGCTGTACGGGAGTAAAGAGAACAACCGGTCAGCATCCGGGAGGAATTATCGTAGTACCACATGAGTATGACATTTATGACTTTACGGCAATCCAGCATCCGGCAAATGATGTGAATACGGATATTATCACGACACATTTTGAGTACCATTCCATCGATCATAACTTATTAAAGCTTGATATTCTCGGCCATGATGATCCAACAATGATTCGACGGTTAGAAGACTTAACAGGAATGGATGCGACAACGATTCCGCTCGATGATCCGGAAGTTATGTCGCTGTTCCACAGCACCGATATTCTTGGAATCACACCGGAAGATATCGGTGGAATCGAGATGGGTTCCCTTGGTGTACCGGAGTTTGGTACAGAATTCGTTATGCAGATGTTAAAAGATACGAATCCAAAGTGTTTCTCCGATCTGGTACGTATTTCCGGTCTGTCCCATGGTACGGACGTATGGCTTGGCAATGCACAGACATTAATTGAAGAAGGAAAAGCAGAGATTTCTACAGCAATCTGTTGTCGAGACGATATCATGACTTATCTTATCAACATGGGGTTAGATAAAGAGCAGTCCTTTACCATTATGGAATCCGTCCGTAAAGGAAAGGGGTTAAAGCCGGAGTGGGAAGAAGAGATGACTTCTCATGGCGTGCCGGACTGGTATATCTGGTCTTGTAAAAAGATTAAATACATGTTTCCGAAGGCACATGCCGCTGCCTACGTTATGATGGGATGGCGTGTAGCATGGTTTAAAGTACATAAGCCACTGGCATATTATGCCGCCTATTTTGGTATTCGTGCATCCGCATTTTCTTATGAAATCATGTGCAGAGGAAAGGAACGATTAGATATAGCACTTTCAGAACTGCTGAAAACACCAAAAGATCAGCAGACGAAGAAAGACCAGGATACGATTCGTGATGGAAGAATCGCGCAGGAAATGTATGCAAGAGGCTTTACATTCATGCCGATTGACATTTATAAGGCAAAAGCAAGAGAATGTCAGATTATAGACGGTAAGATCATGCCGCCGCTTTCTAGTGTGGAAGGACTTGGCGACAAGGCATGTGAGCAGGTGGAGGAAGCGGCAAAACATGGACCGTTTACTTCCCTTGAAAACTTTAGAAATCAGGCAAAAGTCAGCAAGACAAACGTAGATAAGATGGTGGAACTTGGCATCCTTACTGGATTACCGGAAACCGATCAGCTTACATTTGATTTCTTTATAACACAAGGTTCCGCATGATTTGAGTATGTTCTAATCTGAGGCAAAAACAGGAGGAAAAAATGAGTTATATTAAAAATGCAGATATTCAGGGAAATGCATGGGTAGCACCCGGTGCATGTGTAGTAGGTAATGTTACATTAGGGGATGAAAGTTCAGTGTGGTACAATGCGGTAATACGTGGAGATATGGCACCGATCGTTGTTGGCTGTGGATCAAATGTACAGGATGGTACAGTTGTTCACGCAGATGCAGGCTTTCCATGTGAGATTGGTAACGGCACATCAATTGGCCACAATGCGATCATTCATGGCTGTACGATCGGTCATAATACAGTGATCGGAATGGGCGCAATCGTTATGAACGGTGCGAAAATCGGTTCGGACTGTATCATCGGGGCAGGAAGTCTTGTCACACAGGGAACCGTTATTCCTGATGGAATGTTAGCTTTTGGTTCTCCGGCAAAGGTAGTCCGCCCACTGACCGATGAAGAGAAAAAAGAGAACCAGACAAACGGAATCAGCTATATGTTAATGAAAAATATACAAAAAGATTGAAAAAACTTGAAATATGACTAAAGATTGATTTATAATAAGGCAGATATGGCCTTTGACGACTTCTTTCTGGTAAGAGCGTCAGAGCATATAAAAGTGTACTTTTGAATTCTTTCTTGCCTGGAAAGATACAGCAGGAGTACATAAAACTAGAAAGGAGAACATTTTTATTTATGGCGGATACTACAAATGCACAGAAATATAAAGGCTATGACTTAGACCGTAATTCGTCTCATCGACGAAGAAAAAATCAACCATGGTTCTGGAAAGTTTTAGGCATTAGCTTATTACTTACGATCATTATTCTTGCAGGTGTTGTTTTTGGTGTGCTGCATAAAACACATAAGAATGCAAAGCACATGGAAGAAATCAATGCAGCGAATAACATCGAGGCTTTATTAAAAGACCATAAGAACGTAACGATCACAACCTCCTATTCTCATCTGGCAGAAGGTTCAGATTACACAACAACTCGTCAGGTAAGAAAGGATAAGAAAGGCAACTACTTCTCTTACTTTAAGAAAGAAGGAACCGATGCAGATTATAAAGAAGTAATCGCAAATAAAGAATTATACCGTTATAACGATAAGTATGTACAGTATTATGGACTGATCGGAGATGACTACGAGCAGGAATGTGTAAAGAGCATCGAAGACAGCGTTTTCCAGGGAGATACGAAAGACCAGCTGCAGAATGAGAAGGAACGTGATAATACTATCACCTTACAGCTTACAACAAAGGTACAGGCCAGTGATGAGTACGCAACAACGTACGGATTCTCTGTTGGCGATACGATTGAGAAGACAATCACCATGGATAAAAAGACACAGATCGTTACTTCTGTAGAAGAGAAGTGTGGAGATGAAGTATTTTACGGATATAACGTAGAATTCGACGGACAGAAGAAAGTTCCGGTATTTTATCAGAAGCTTGAAAAAGAGAAGCGGGTATGTACCGTATACTCCGATTATAACGGAGAGAATAATCAGGAATACACATATAATATCCCTGTAGATGTATACTTTACTGTACTAGATCACGAAGGTTATAAAGTATATGAAGACGAAAATGGTAACAAGGAATTTACGGAGTATCAGATGCAGATACAGAATCCGGAAACTGATCTTTCATTATATGTAAAGACCGCATCATCTAAATAGAAAACAGACAGGATTATGAAGACAAGAAGATTATTTTATGAAGATGTATATATCCAGGAATTTGAGGCGATTGTCCTTTCCTGCGAAGAAAAAGATGGAAAATATCACGTCATTTTAAACGCAACCGCATTTTATCCGGAAGGCGGCGGACAGCCGGCCGATAAAGGAATGATTGACAACATCCCGGTAGTTGATGTGCAGTATATCGACGGGGAACTCTGCCATATCATGGAAAGTCCATTAGAAGAAGGCGCACAGGTCGTCGGAAAGATAGACTGGAACTGGCGCTTTGACCTGATGCAGCAACATTCCGGAGAACACATTGTCAGCGGAATGATCCATGAGAAATACGGCTATGAAAATGTCGGTTTCCATATGGGAGAAGAAATCATCACAATTGATCTTAGTGGAATGCTTACCTGGCAGCAGGTACAGGAAATAGAAAAGAAAGTAAACCATTACATCTGGATGAACCAGAAGGTGAATATTTTCTATCCGGACGAACGCCAGCGCAAGTTTATCCCGTATCGCAGTAAAAAAGAACTAACCGGAGAAATCCGTTTAGTCGAATTCCCGGGAGCGGACCTTTGCGCCTGCTGTGGCTTACATGTTACTCACGCCAGTCAGATCGGACTCGTTAAGATACTTTCCTGCAAAAAGTTCCGGGATGGTGTCCGCATGGAAATGCTTTCCGGCAAACGTGCTTTAGACTACCTGTCCGGCAGCACAGAGCAAAACAGCCAGATTGCGGTCAGCCTTTCCGTAAAGGAGAATGAAACAAAAGAAGCGGTACAGAGATTGCTTGATGAAGTCTATGATCTAAAAGGACAACTGGCACAGGAAAAACAAAAAAGCTTTGAGGCAAAAGCAGCTTCCTTTGCTGGGAAAGGCAATGTACTTCTCATCGAGGATACAATGGAAGCAGCAGAAGTCAGAAAGTGCACCGATTCCATTTTAAACACCTGCGGCGGCATAGCAGCCCTCTTTGCCGGCAACGACACAGACGGATATAAATATGCCATTGGAGAACGGAACGGGGACATTAAAGAACTCGTAAAAAAGGTGAACAAAGAATTAAACGGCCGCGGCGGTGGTAAACCATTCTTTGCACAAGGTTCCGTAAAGGCAGCCAGAAAACAAATAAAAGCACTATTTTGCGATTTCATTTCTGAATAGAAAAAAGAGAAAAAACAAAAAGAGAAAAAACGAAAACAAGAACTCTATCACATGATACATGTAAAGATCGTCACAGCATTAGGAAATGCCGCATCCGTATTTTCAGCATTTTTACCTGCATTGATCTTACATGGATTATGCGGAAGAGTTCTTGTTTTTTTGTATGTGAATAAATTCTAAAATTTTAAATAAATAGTGTAACCTTTTTCTTCTTTGATTGTTATATAGATGCAAGAAGTCGAAAAGTATCGGAATGAGGGGGTGAGAATCTGGATAAACATTTGTTAGAAGCATTGTATCAGCGATATTATAAAGAATTATATATTTTTGTCTGTTCACTTTGTGGAAGTGAGAGCGTAACAGATGATATTTTGCAGGACACCTTTTTAAAAGCATTACTGACATTGAAGGATTCTCATACCAATATGCGGGCATGGCTTTATATGGTAGCGCGTAATCTTTACTATAACTATTATAACAGGCAGAAGAAGCAGATGACGATCGAATCATCTGATTTCGAGCATGCAACCATGGAGGTACATACATCAGGAAGAGAAGTCTTAATACAGAGTGATATTTTGGAAGAAGTTCTTCATAAAGAAGAGAAGAAGCAGCTTTTAGAAGCGGTAAGTCAGTTAAAGGGACAGAAAAAGGAAGTGATTCTATTACAGTATTTTGGGGACTTTTCACAGAAAGAGATTGCGGCGATGCTTAAGATCACTCCGGGTAATGTGAAGGTTCTCTCTTACCGGGCGAAGAAGGAACTGAAGGATTATTTAACGAAGGAGGAAGGAAGATGACCTATCGTGAATTATTAGAATTATATAAGGCAGGGGAGCTGGAATTAGAACAGAGAAAGCGGATCGAGAAAGATATCGAGAAGCAGGAAGCAATCAGTGATTATCTCTATGAACAGGAAGGAATTCCCGGTTTGGAAGACGTTTTTGCAGAAGAAGACCGGAACAGCTTCGTTTTTGCAGATGGAAGACAGACAGAGACAGGGAAAGAGAAAGCAGAAGCTGATGCTCAGGAACAAAGAGCGAGAGGTCAGCGAGGGAAGAACAAGAAAAGAAGAAGTACCAAGGAAGAGGATATCGATACAGAATTTATCACAATGATCAATCGTTCCATCAGACGGGCATTTCGAAGATTAGGGTTAACCGTTCTCGCCTTAGCGTTCGCATTAATTCTATTTGTACAGTTCTGCTTTCCGACCATAGTATCCTGTTTCTATTATAATCCAGCGGAAAATATCGGGAATAAGGATTATACGATCAACAAGATGAGTCGTGATATGGCAGTATACTCAGAAGTCTTTCTTCCGGGAAAGAGAAGAGTTTCTGTTGAAGCAGAATCAAAAGGATATGGAAAGTATAATATTACAGTGAACCAGACTTCGAGCTTTACAAGAAACCTGACCGATGTATCCGGAGAGATTGTCCGGGGCAAGCTGAGATATTACGATAATAATATTTTAAAAACACCGGTCAGCAATGCTTTTGCATACAGTAACCTTGTTGGAAAAGAAGAGAATACATTAGAAGAGAATTTACAATGTACCAGAAAGTATTTTCAACTGAAAGAGAACGAAGAAGTCAATATGTGCGCTGCTGGTACAAAAGAACAATCTATAGAATCATTAAAAAATCTGGATTCTCAAAAAATGTATATAGGTTACATATCTCTAGATAAGATCATGCCTTATGCCGATTTTAAAAAGTACGTAGATAAGCAGGATCTTTCAGAAGTATGGTGTGCAGTACAAGTATTAGAACCACAGAAAGACGAAGGAGATCTTGAAGAGGCTGCCGATTTTTCAAACAAGGATAAAGCAGAGGCAGGAGAAGAGTATATAACGGATTTCCTCTCCGGTGCAGCAAATATTGGTTTCGTATGCGTACCATCTTATAATGCAGCCTTCAACTGGGACGATAAAAAGTATCCTGCCCTTCTGCCGGGATGTGAAACAGATCAAATGGATGAACCAGATCACTGGGACAGCGTAGAAAACAATCTCAAAAAAGAAAACTATGCCAGACAGCATTTTGTAAGTCTTCTTAATTATCTATCAGATCAGAAACAGTTTCTGGAAATGATAGCAGGAGATGATTACTCGCCGGAAGCATTAAAAGAAATGGCATCCTACGTTAAAAAGAATGGTCTTAAAATATATGGTTTTACAACGATCGCAGATAAAGATACCTTACTAAAACTCAGTAAGCAGAGCGAAGTATATGAAATCTATACCGAAGAACTGAACTAACCATTCCTTTACCTGTTTTCTATTCATTCGTAAAATCAGAATAGCGTAAAAGCCAGGAAAGAAAATAAAGAGAAATACCTTTACAATTTTTTTTAAGTGCGCTATTATTTCCATGAAAATATTTTACGGAAAGGAACGATATTATGATTAAAAATAAACTGAAAAGAGTGCTTGCAGTAGCATTAGCCGGAATGATGGTAGCAGGTGTTGCGGGATGTTCCAGCAGTAAGGATGCGAAGAAAAACAACACAGCTAAGAGTGAACAGGGAACAGAAGCAACGACAGAAAGTAAGGCAAATACAACAGCAGACTACGTAGCATCGAATGTGACACTTCCTGACAACTTCGACAACATGATTTATCCAATCGAAGCTTTAATGGTACAGAAGCTGTCGAAAGGCTATGCATATTACACGAACGACACGAGCGAAGAAGAAGCAGATTCCTTCTGGTTTTCCATGGCAGTTCTCACATCCTTAATGGAAACAGAATCCGCATACGGAGATGGCGTAGAAGAAGACTCCTTCTACTATCTTAAAGAGAACACAACGAATATGTATGCCTCCGCATTATATAACACATACGGAAAGGGTGACATGGAATTCCCTGAAATTTCAGACGGAGATAAATACGCAACCTACGATGATGATAAAGACATGTATGGATTCTTAAAAGGTGACGTAGGAAGCCTCGTTCCATATATCACAGACTGTACAAAGGACGGAAGTGACTATATCATCACAGCAGAACTTCGTAACAAAGATACAGACGAAGTAAGAGGAACTTATCAGGTAACGATCACAGAGACATCATTCGATGGCGATGATAATAACTTCGCTTACTCCGTAACAGATATCACAGCAAAGAAAAACAGTTCCTACGGCTTTGACGAAGAAAACACAACAGACAAGAGCGAAGAAGAAAAGAGTACAGAAGAAAGTACTTCTGAAGAAGGAAGCACAACAGAAGCAGACAGCGAAACAGATACAGACTCTGACTCATCAAGCAGCAGCTCCGAAAGCATTTCCCAGGATGATGCGTTAAGCCAGGCAAAAGATTACTACGGCAGTGATGCAGAATACTCCTACAAGAAAAAAGTAACCGTAGGTGATAAAGAATATTATGACTTCTCTGTAAAAGGAGACGATATCAGCAGCACAGACGTATTAGTATCCGTAGATGGACAGGATGTCATTGGCGGAACACAAAACGATGACGGCAGCTGGTCATTTGATCAATAAAGTTACGTTATATATAAGAAAAAAGTAAGAAATAAAATAAGAAATAAAAATGGAAGAATCCTATGAATAGCAGATGGAAGAACGCTATGATAGGACTCTTCCATTTTTTTGTCGTTAACAGGTCAGAAAGAGAACAGGGACAGAAAAAGGATATGCAGGAAATAAGGAAAATTTCCAAGAAATTTGTGAGTAGTAATTGAATTTGTAAAAAGCTATAATAAAAAAGAGTATATGAAAAAAAGATAAAATATTTTTCTGTCTGGTCAGTCTGTAGAAAATCGAAAGAGGATAAAAATACAGCCTGGACATTTTCTGTCTATCTTTATTCGTATAATAGCAGTAAGAAAGGTAGAAGAGAATGCTCATGAAGTATATGGAAAACAATGATGAAAAGAAAAAAATGAAACAGGACAACATAAAAAATGGCAATATTTAACGAGAGCAATCCGGAAAGTTACCGTTCAATATACGGTTCCTTATTTTCTGAATTTGGGGAAGAACTGACAATAAAAATACATAAAGCATACGCAGGACGACAGATTTCCTTTCCGAAAAAGCTTTATACAGAAGAATACATAAGCTATTATGTAGAAAAAAATAAAGCAAAAAAGCCTCCGTCAGTGATAGCAGACAACTTAGAATGTACGGAACGTATCAGCGAACAAAGTAATTATCGGGAGAATCGGAGATATGTGGATTCAGCGTTTTTTAATCGGAGTAATGTTTGGCTGGATTTTAATTCCGGTAGCTTTGATTAAGCGTTGGCTTTTCAGGTAATTATTTTAAATAATGGGAGGAATCATCAATGGCAAAGAAAGAGAAAAAAGAGAAAGGATTCATGGAATCTGTTCATGACGGCTACATAAGAGGAAGTATGGGCGGAGAAGAGGATACTTCGCAGGCAAGAACAGTCACCTCGCCGGAACCATTACCGGATGAAATCAAGAAATTCCGTAAATTGTATATCCTGGTTCCAATCAGTTTGATA
This sequence comes from Anaerobutyricum soehngenii, assembly GCF_009697165.1. NCBI lineage: Bacteria > Bacillati > Bacillota > Clostridia > Lachnospirales > Lachnospiraceae > Anaerobutyricum > Anaerobutyricum soehngenii. Next base: position 65,261 of record NZ_VULP01000003.1, read on the forward strand.
ATTGGAATTCTGAAAGGGGATTTCACAGGATGGCTGGCAATTGCTGCATTTATCTTGCTGTGTCTTGTATGTCTGATCGATACATATGCAGACCATAAAGTAAGGCGGCTTCGCAGAATGAAGTTCAAACTTCCGGCAGGGGTCACATCTGATGAATTCTTTAAAAAAATGCAGCCAGTTTTTATTTCAAAGTATGGCTGGGATGTCGAGCGGGGAGATCATGGGGAACTAACTGTACTTGATAAAAAATACAAATATGATGTTAATCTTGAAGAAGACGGAACGTTTGTCATTTGGTGGAGAATGTCGGTAGCAAAGGCATTTTTGTCTACAAGGCATTATCCTATTTACAAAAATGCAATCGCAGCAATGGGAATTATCGCTTATGAAGTACAGCAGGTTTTTCTGGTTGTAGAAGAGGCATAGACATTGTAGCACATATCTTATGGAAAGGATATTAAGTCATTCTTATTGTGAGATGCGTATCATTTCACACCTGGTATAAAATCGTATACCGGCAGCTGTAGATCAGAGGCTGGTATACGATTTTTTTTACATTTTCTTGTAAAATGCAAGGTCTTCGTATAAAATAGAGTATACGGTCCGAGGTGAAATGGTGATTTTGATCGGATCAGGAAGTCTGTAGGAATGAAACGGATACGAGGGGGTATGTGTGTGATTTCAGATGAGATGGCTTACAGAGAGTACTTAGAGGGAAGGGAAGAAAGTGCGGACATACTGGTTGACCGATATGGAGATGCACTTACTTATTATATAAATGGTTATATTCATGATATCCATGAGTCGGAGGATTTGATGATTGAGGCGTTTGCGAGGGTTTTTGCGAAGGAGCGTTCGATTGATGGAAAGGGGAGTTTTCGAGCTTATCTTTATAAAACAGCGAGAAATCTGACAATTCGTCACACACAAAAACATAAGTTGTGGTTTTTGCATTTGGATGAGGTGGATTTTGAATTGCCGAGTGAAGAACTGGTGGAGACAAGGCTTTTGCAAAATGAGAGGGAGAAGTGTCTTTATGAGGCGATGGCGAAGTTGAAGACGGAGTACAGAGAGGCGTTATATCTTGTGAGTATAGAGGGGATGAGTTATAGTGAGGCTGGAAAGATTCTTGGGAAGAGTGAACAGCAGATGACGAATCTGGTACATAGAGGAAAGAAGAGTTTGAGGAAGATTTTAGAACAAGGAGGGTTTTCATATGCGGACGAATAAAGAGCGTCAGCAATTGATTTATAGAAGAACACGGGAGCTTCGGTGTAAGGAAAGACGTAAGAAACAGTGTATGTTTAGTGTGTGTGGTGTAGCGTTATGTCTGATGCTTGTTATCGGAATAGGAAGTTTCATGCCGGGGGTAGTGAAGCAGGCTTCTGCAGGTAATATTGATTATACGATGGGAACGGCGAGTATGTTGGGGCATTATGAGGCATTGGGATATATTTGTATGGGTGTGTTAGCATTTGCGCTTGGCGTATGTGTGACGGTATTGTTGTATCGTTTGCGAAGGGTTGAGGAACATAAGCGCAGAACGAGGGAATATCAGTACAGAATGGAAACAGACGGACAGCCTGAGAAGAAAAAACAACAAGAAGAACAAGAAAAAGAACGAGAAGAACGAGAAAGAGAACAGAGATGAATTTTGAGATTATTGATAATGTATTTCAGGTAGCGGTATTTTTTACTGCGGCGCTTGGAGATATGGTATATTGGTTTTATAAGAGAGACCGTTTGTATATTATACTGGCGCTGGTATATAGCTGCTTTATGATGGGAACGCTTTACTTTGTGCTTCATCTTGTAATTCGGGGCGTTGTACCGCAGGTGTTTTATGTGTCGGAAATTTCATGGATTGCCAGTTACTTGTTTATGCATACCTATCAGATCGTGCGCTACAGGATAAAAAAGATACGGATTGCAAAGATTCAAGTGATATGTGGGGCGGGAGTTCTGATCGCTTCTATGTGGAGCGGAATTTTTGGGCCGGTATTTCTTACTACCGGAACTTTTGCGATGGTAGCAGGGGTGATTGTTTCTATCGCTGTATTCCGGATTTTGTATGAGAAGGAGCCGCATGGGGTGTGTTACTGTATGATTGTGTGTGTTGTGCTAGAAGTGGCGCTGTATGTGAGTTCGAATTTTATTCATGACTATACAAGGTTTAATTTGTATTTTCTGATTGATTTTGTTTTGACGATTGTCAATATGTTATTATTACCATGCACAGTTTGGGAGGTGACAGGAGATGATGTATATTGAGAATATTTTTATATGTATTTCGATTCCGCTTTTCCTCTCATTGATTTTTATACGGGGAGATATGCGTAAATATATGCTGTTTATCTGTATCGGGATGGGAATGTGTGTGTTGTCTGCTTATGTCAGCAGTTTTTTTATGGGGTATTATCATACAGATGCGGTTGTGGCAGCGATAGAGATCGTACCGGTTTGCGAAGAAGTGATGAAGCTTCTTCCGCTGTTGTTTTATCTTTTGATTTTTGAACCGGAAAGGAAGGGAATTCCCGGAGCTGCGGTTGCGATTGCGGTAGGTTTTGCTACATTTGAGAATGTATGTTATTTGACGGAAAATGGAGCAGCAGATTTTGATATTTTGCTTGTACGTGGTATTTCAGCAGGGGCATTACATATATTATGTGGCATTTTGCTCGGTTTTGGAATGGCTTATATATTTTGCTGGGGTTTTTTGAAAGTGACAGGAACAATCGGTTTGCTTGGGGCTAGTAGTGCTTTTCATGCTATTTTTAATTTACTTGTTTCGGCAGATGGAATATGGAAATGGATTGGATATCTGTTTCCGTCTGTTATGATTGTGCTATTGATCATAGGATGGCATTTGCTGATAAAAATGAATAAGTATTCGATGTAGAATATATAGAACAGGTTAAAAATCTTTTCAGATCTTTTCATTTATTTTTGATTTTTTCAAAATAGGTGAAAGGATTTTTTTTTATATGTCTTTATATAAATAAGATTTGCAAATATGTATCATTTGCAAAAAAAGAATGAGGAAGGAGGGAGGGAATGAATCAAAGGGAGATCAGACGGTGCAAGATTCACCGGCGGATGAATGTTCTTCGCAATCGATATGACAGAAGGATACTTGGCAGTATGACAGTTCTGATTGCTGGATTAACGGTATGTATGGGAATCCTGCTTCAAATGGCACATGTATCCGGAATTCCTACGGTTAATGACGGGTATGGATCTGTTCTCCTGCGGAATGGAGCAGATGTTTATGTGATTATTGGTATAATAGCTTTTGTGGCAGGAGTTATTTTTACGGTGATTTGTATTCGGTTTCGAGACAGGAAGGCACATAAACAACAGGAATAAAAATGTTGTATGGGAAAATATTGTATAAGAATAAGAGGTGAGAGTATGAAGTACAAAGGAACAAGGCAGTTGTTAACAGGTATTCTTACAGTGATGCTTACGATACCGGTCGTGGTTGGCCTGGCATCTCCAATTAGAACCCAGGCGGCTTCTAAGGTGGGAGTGCAGTACCGGTTTGCAGATGGTGCGGAACATGAAGCAAAGAATCGCGTGGGAATCCGGTCAGTAGTGATTGATGGCAAGACATATTTTGATATTCATGATGGCAGCAAGACGGGGCGCACCGATCCGACCAATCAGCTTGCTTTTTTACAGGCTGTTTTACAGAGTGGGAAGGATATGGCTGATGGAAGCGACAGTGTGCTTGGCCAGTGGGCTTCTCTAGCAGAACAGATTTATGGAACGCATAGCCATTATACAGCAAGAGTGAATGCTGACGGTGGATTTAAGAAGAACTTTACAGGAAGCTCGAACCGGGAGAGAAGTGGATACGCGGATCTGGCATATGCATTAGCGCAGACAAAAGAAGGTACTGTTGGAAGCCGAAAGAATGATTACACAAAATGGAAAGGGCTTTCTTATGCTACGGATTTAAAAAAAGTACGCCAGGAGGCAGCGGATGAGATTGCGGGAGCAATCAATCGAAAAATCAGTGGCAGTGATGTACTGAAAGAAACGGATGGAGATGATACATTAAGCCAGCTTAATGATGAGACACCGCAGGATGTTTTATATACGCTTGTGACGTGCGTAGACAGGGCAGGAAAGACTTATAAGTATAATTACAATTCGTTTGGTATAGCTTTTTATGATTTCCAGTTATCTGTGCTTGCGGGAGAAGGACTGGAATATGTTACAAAGGCGCAGAAGTATGAGTCTTTGCAGCAGGCAGTGGAGAATAATGTTTCTGGTGTCACATATAAAACAAGTGGGAAGAATAATCCGGTACTTAGCTACTATAAGAATGAATCGAAACAGGAAGCAGATGTCGGTATGGAATTTACGCAGTCGAATTCTGTGACGACCTCAAATACTCTTGAAACTGGAAAAAGTTATTCTTATAGCCAGATGATTGGTTCTGAAACAACACTTTCGGGAGGAATTCCTCTTCTTGGTGAAGTAGAACAGACCTTAAAGCTGGAAGTGACGTGTGAACAGGCATTATCTACAGCTTATTCCGAAACAAAGGAATATAGTGAAACATCAGAGAATAAAGTGTCTTCAAGTATGACACTTCCGGCACAGACGGCTGTTGGAATGGAGTCATCTAAGGCAGTAACGAATATAGAGTTAGGATATGACTGTCCGGTTGCGATTACTTATAAAGTGGCGATCTTCTCTTTGTCTGGTGTTGTATATGATGACAGTGCAGCGGTACAGTCTTTTAGTACTTCCGGTTATCGTCAGAGTCATTTTAGTACAATATTTGGCTCTTCCTCTGCAAAAGGCGGGATAACGGCAATGGATAATCTGTATAATCGTGCAGTCAGATATACCGCAACGAAAAACTACGAGCAGTCGTATGGACAAACTTATGGATGGACAGAAAAGCGTAATGATGGTTCTTCTGCGGATGAATTAACTGGACTGGAATGGAAAGATATTTTAAGTGGAACAATCAATGAGGAAGATGTTGGCGTGGAGACGGCGAAGGTTAGGATTCATCGAGTCCTGGTTGATGATAAAGGTGAGATCCAGCAAACATTTGAATCGAAAGATTTAGAAGAAGAATATCCTGTAGATTACGAAACATTGATTACAATGGGATCTGTTTATAAGTTATCAGGGAAAACGTATAATCTGTATTCGGGACAGGTAAAAGATAGTAATGGTGATGCTGTAGATAATGAAATGGGATATGATAGTTCATCAGGACGTTACAGTAAAGTGATTCAGCCGATTGGCGAAGCGGAGAAGAACTCCTTGAAAAATGAAGGGGTAAGTGACGACATTATTGCTGCGATGAACAGTATAACATTTTATTATACGGAAGATACATCAGGAAGTGGGACATCCGGTCAGAATACGAAGAATGGCAAGGCAGTCAGAAGTTCGATCAATCAGTCTGCTAAGGCAATCCAAAGAGCTGTAAGTAACGGAGAGGTAACTTTGAAAGATAAGGTAACCTGGCTGGCAACGAAGTGTCCAATGTCTGTGACAGGCGGAGTACTCAGCTATGATGCAGTGAGTATGAATTCTAATATTAATGCGATCGTACCGTTATATCCGTTAAAGAATATCAAAGTGGTTAACGGTGTGAAGACATTGAATATGATCGGCGGGGATACATTTGATCTTAGTACAGTTACTTTGAATGGAACGAATGAAAATGATGTTGATTATTATGGATTTGATCAGGATAAGGGACATTGGATACTTACGGATACCGAAGGACATGAATTGACGGGAAGTAAGAAGGCATCGATTGAAAGAAATACTGCGACAGGTGAAGAGATTCTTACAGCAGGGGAAGAAGAAGGAACGCTGTATCTCAAATATGTGATTGATGAAGATGTCTATACGAGTTTAGAAAAATCTTCTCCATCAACGAATGAATTTCTTGATTCAACCGCAAGAATTAAAGTGAATGTGACGACAAAGCCATTTGACGGAAGTGTGCAGGCAGAAGGAACGGTAACTACTTATGTGGGAGAAACACCGGTAAATCTGTTTGGCAATGAAGATATCAAAGGTTATGCATTAGACAGCACAGATAAAAAGATTTCCGGTGCACCGATCGTATGGGAATCAAGACTGGATGAGGAAGATGGAATTAAGCTTGAGAATAATCAGCTTTCCTTTACAAAGAGTGGAACATTCCAGATTCGTGCGACTTATCGTGGGAAGCATTCAGAATGGATTAGTGTAAAGGCGCTGCCGAGGAAGGCATTAACAACCCTTACGATTTCTGATGACACGCAGCCGGCTACGTTGGAGAGTTTTATTTATAATGATCAGGGCGCTCCAAAAGAGATTGATTTATCTAACCTGACTGTAAAAGCATTCGATCAGTATGATGGTGAGTGGAAGGATACTTCTGATGTGAAATGGGCAGTAGAGATTGATGGGCAGAGTGCAGCATTTACAGAACTTTCTCAGAATAAACTTCCGATACATAAGGCGGGAATATATAAGATTACGGCAGTTTCTCAAAAGTATAACGTGACATCTAATGTAGTAGAGCTTAATGTAAAGCCAGCAAGAAAGTTAAGTTCGGTTACGATTCAAACAGACCTTGAAACGAATGGTATAGGTATTGGAAGTGCTTATGAAAGTGATTTGAAGAAGGATGTAACAGTAACAGCGCTTGACCAGTATGGTGAGTCTTATGACTGGACAAAGGAAACGTACCAGTGGATTACCGGTGGAAAGTATTCTGCAGTAACTGCGGATACACTGCTTGGGCTTGTAAAAGGTTCTGATACATTACAGCTCGCTGTAGGTGAAGGGGAAAACATGGTTGAATCGAACACCATCAACTTTAATGTTATCGCCAAACCATATGTAAAGGAATTATATACCGGAGATTCTGCAGTAGTAAGAGAAGGTGAAGTTTATGATCTTTCCAAAGTGAATTTTACTGCCAAAGACCAGAATGGAGATCCTTACGAACTTTCTGCAAAAGAAGTCGATAGTATTACATGGGAACTGACGGATAGGGGAACGATTAAGAGTGCGCAGGTATCTTTTGATTCGAAAGCAAAGAATCTGTCAGTAACAGAGGGAACCGTAGATTATGGTGAAACTGGAAATGTGATTTTAAAGGGAACATTTACAAATGTAAATGGTGAGAAAGCGTTGGCAGCGCAGTTTACTTTAAATGTGAGACAAAAACCAGTTCTTGGTACATTAAAACTGGAGCAAAAAGATGCAGATGCTACATTGAAAAATGGAGAGAATGCTTATGTTTCCGAGTATTTTATCGTAAAGGGTCTGGATCAGTATGAAGAAGACTATAATCTAAACGGTGTACCGCTTACATGGAATTCTGATAATGAAAAGGCATTTCGATTTGATAGAAATAATATAATTGCTGCGGTAGAAGCCGGTAAGAAGGCCAATATTACTGTTCGAGCAACGAATCGACTGAATAAAGAAGTCATAAGTAACGCTTTAGAATTGAAAGTGCCAAGAGTGCGCTCACTTCAGAAAATCGTATTAGAAGATGTTCCTGAAGCTATTGCATTTAACACTGTGTTAGATGTAACAACATTAAAAGCAATTTGTTATGATGATTTAGAAGAAGCGTACAGTGAAGAAGAATTAAAGGCTTATCCGGCAAAGATTGCATATTCATTGGATGCGAATGGAACAGATTGTAAGTTAGATACAGCAAAGAACATTTTAAAGACCAGTAATAAATATGGATACATTACGATTTCTGCAATGGCAGTAAATAGCAGTACGACAACTACAGTGCAGGATGAGAATGGCCAGGATATTGTTTCTAGCGTAAAAGTCTGGGTAGGACCGAAAGTAAAGTCAGTAAACGTAACGGAAAGAATGATTGCTACCGCAGGAAAGAATGAAGTGGCATTGGAAGGTAAATGTCTTGAAAACGCTATGAAGGTTGGTCTGTTTGATGCATCCGGTAAGCTGATCGATGAAAAAGATACGAAAGGTAATGCCGGCACACAGAAAGCGACCTTGGATGTCCCTTCAAATATCGGTGGAAAAGCAGACGTGACCTATACAGTGAAATATGCAATTACAGATACGTATATGGATGAACCGGCAGGAAAGATCATAGTAAGTAATAAGATTCCGGCAACTGGAGTAAGACTCAATAAAAATAGTATCGTCCTTTCTCCTAATGCCAGAGAACAGCTTATAGCATATCTGTCACCGGAAAACAGCACAGATTGGTTAAGCTGGAAGAGTTCACAGCCTGCTATGGCAGCAGTTGACCAGAATGGTAATGTAAAGGCAATCGCACCAGGTAAGCTTGCGATTACAGTTACAACAGAAAGTGGTAAGAGCGCGTCTTGTAATCTGCTTGTCGGACTGCGAAAAGGTGATGTGATTACAAATGGTATTTACAGATATAAAGTGACAAACACAATGGTTGACGGAAGCGGAGAAGTGGAAGTGATCGGATTTGTAAAAGGCCGCAGTGCGAAGAAAGTCTCTATTCCAAAGAGCGTGGCATGGAATGGAATTAAGTACAATGTAACTTCCGTTGGAACGAGAGCTTTTATCAAGAATAAGAAGATCAGAAATATTGTGATTCCGGATTCTGTAAGAAAGATCAGACATAAAGCATTCTATGCATGTCCGAATGTGAAGAAGCTTACGATCGGAAAGAATGTTTCCTTCATGGGAGCTCACGCATTCTGTCTGAATAAAAAGCTCGAAAAGATTGTGTTTAGAGGTACAAAGTTAAAACAGTTAAGAAAACCACATGTGTTTATTGAAGTGAAGCACGCAAAGGTTTATGTACCAAAACGTAAATACAAAGCCTACAAAAAGATGTTATCTGATTATGGACTTGACAGATGTAAGTTTGTAAAGAAGTAATCCGATGATATAAATAAAAGTTTTTATAATTTGCCTTTATGACAAAAAAGAGGAGACAGCAATGCTGCTATGAAAGAGGAGACATTGCTGTCTCTCCTTTTTTCTATGCCATATGTCCAGCGCTTTTTAAATACGCATGAACAGGTATTGCACTGTAAAAAATTTACGAAAATAACATTGCGTTTCTGTGAAGAGTATTATAGAATGTAACTGTTTGGAGCCGTATAGATTTTTTAAAAATCTCGTCAGATTCCATAAGGTTTTTAAAGAATTTCAAGACCGGCTTTAGATAGTGAAAATAAAAAGAAATAAAAAGAAAGAGAAAGAAAAAAGAGAAAGATGAAGAATCAGAACAACACAGAACAAAGTGTAGGAAAGCAGAGCTTTCTAAAAAGGAAAAATGTAGAGATTTCTTTTAAGAGATATGCGATTGATGCGATGGGAGCGATGGCTCTTGGATTATTTGCATCTCTCTTGATCGGGACGATCATTAAGACATTAGCAGAGAATGTCGGCACAACAGGTCTGATGGCAGCATTGGCATCAGTGACAGATACGGGAGAGTTAGCGGCAAAGGTCGCAGGACTTAGTACATGGAATCATTTTTGCTGGATTTTATGGCAGATTGGTAATTATGCGACCATGGTAACAGGAGTTGCTATGGCAGCGGCAATCGGCTATGCATTAGATGCACCACCACTAGTGTTATTTTCTTTATGTGCGGTAGGACAGGCGACAAATACATTAGGCGGTTCTGGCGGACCGCTGGCAGTTTTGTTTGTTGCGATTATTGCCTGCGAAGTTGGTAAGCTTGTTTCTAAAGAGACGAAGATCGATATTCTTGTCACACCGGCAGTAACAATTATTGTCGGTGTAGGATGCGCCATGGTACTTGCACCGATTTTCAAAACAATCTGTGATTCCCTTGGTACATTTATCGGCTGGGCAACGAATTTACAGCCATTCTTCATGGGAATCATTATTTCTGTTGTCGTCGGTGTTGTACTTACTCTTCCAATCAGCTCCGCAGCAATCTGCGCAGCAGTTGGTATTAGTGGCGGTGCCGTTCTTGCAGGCGTTTTAGATGGCAGTATCTCTATGGGCGTATGGAATGGGCTTGCGCTTGCCGGTGGAGCAGCTACCGTAGGATGCTGCTGTAATATGCTTGGCTTTGCTGTGATCAGCTATCCCGATAATGGAGTTGGAGGTCTCGTAGCACAGGGGCTTGGGACGTCGATGCTGCAGGTACCGAATCTGATGCGTAAGCCGATCTTGTGGATTCCACCGGTACTTACTTCCGCGATTTTAGGTCCGGTCGCCACATGCATTTTCCAGCTTCGCAATAACGGTGCGGCGATTTCTTCCGGCATGGGAACCGCGGGCTTAGTAGGTCCGATCGGGATTATCACAGGCTGGTCGAATATGCCAGAAGGATATGCCGTTGGAGCATTTGACTGGTTAGGAATGATTTTAGTCTGCTTTGTACTTCCTGTTCTTTTAAGCTGGGCAATTGGTAAGTTTATGAGGAAAAAAGGCTGGATTAAAGAAGGAGACTTAAAGGTAGACTTGGGATAATATTAAAAAATCTGTGGATTTAAAACAGACAGAAAAAAGAAACAACGATACATTCCAGATGCGGCTTGGGAGCGTATTTAAGATGCGGACGAGCATCTTAAATACAGCGACTACAGAGCAGATGGAATGTATCGTTGTTTCTTTTTTCGTCTTCTACACAAATCAAGAGTTAATAAAATGTTTTTCCAGTCGATTGAGTATTCCATACAGTAATGCGGCAATCAGGCAAAGCAGCACGATAGAGAGCATTACCCAATCCATTTTAAAGACCTGTGAGCCATAGATGATCAAATAACCAAGTCCTTTTCTGGCGGCGAGAAATTCTCCAATAACTACTCCGATCAGGCAAAGTCCAATATCGACTTTCAAAATACTAAGGATTGCAGGAAAGTTGATCGGAAGAATAACTTTGGTAAGACAGTCAAATCGGTTGCCATGCAGGGTATAGATCAGTTTTAATTTATCTGGGTCGGTTGTCTGAAAGCTGGTAAAAAGATTTAAGATGCTTCCAAAGATTGCAACGGATATGGCGGTGATGATAATGGTTTTCATGTTGTTGCCAAGCCATACGATAAAGATCGGAGCCATTGCTGATTTTGGAAGGCTGTTTAAAATCACAAAGTACGGTTCAAAAATCTCACTTAATGTTGTATTCCACCAAAGGAGTATGGCAACAAGAAGACTTATGGAGGCAACGAGAAAAAAACTGCCGAACGTCTCTGCAAGTGTGATGCCAATGTGTTTTAAGAGGTCTCCGGTGAGGAATAGTTCCTGACAGGCAAGAAGCATCCGGGAAGGGCTGCTGAAGATAAAGGCATTGATGATTCCGTTATGGGAAGATATCTCCCATAAAATAATAAAAAATACAAATATAAAAATTTGAAAGAACAGGACAAGGTGTTTATGTTGTCTTGTTTTTTTCATATAGAATTGTTGTTCTTTTGATAGATTGTTTGCTGATTCATTCATCATGTTTCAGCTCCTTCCATATCTGGTTAAAGTAATTTTGAAATTGAGGATGAATGCGGGCTTCTTTGGAAGAAAGCTGGTGTTCTGATCCAAAATCAATTGTTATGATTGATCGTATGTGGCCTGGACGTTTTCCAAGTACAATAATACGGTCGGAGATACTGATTGCTTCGGACAGATCATGTGTGACTAAAAGGGTGGTGACACCGCTTTGGCGAATGATTTTTGCGATGTCATCTGAGACATCAAGCCGAGTTTGGTAATCTAGGGCGCTGAATGGTTCGTCAAGAAGAAGAAAGTCCGGTTTTAAGGCAAGTGTTCGGATAAGGGCAGCGCGCTGGCGCATTCCGCCGGAAAGTTCTCTTGGATAAGAATCTGCAAAATCAGCAATATCATATTGCCGCATTAATTTCTGGACATATTCTAAGTTTTTTTCAGTAAGACGGTGTTGTATTTCGAGACCTAAAATGATATTTTTATATATAGTTCTATATTCTAATAAATGGTCTTTTTGCAGCATGTAGCCGATGGAAGGCGGCTGATTTAAAAAGGGATAACGAAGGCTTCCTTTTTGTAAGGGAATCAGACCGGCAATCAACTCTAAAAGAGTGGATTTTCCACAGCCGGAAGGTCCGATGATCGCTGCAAATTCGCCAGTGAAAAGGTCGAAGTGAATATCTTTTAACGCAGGGGTTTCGCCATTTTTTGTGTGATACGTATGGGAAAGTCCGCGCACAGATAAAAAAGCATTTGGTTGTGGCAACGTAGTTCAGTCCTTTTCTTTGAGGTATAATTTAACATATGCACAGGAGGTATCAAAGTGATATATTTCATAATTGTAACATTGATTATTGCAGGAGATAAGTTTTTAAAGGAATATTTCAGGAGTTCTCTTAGAGGAAAGCATCGAAAAGAACATTTTACCAGGTCTGGGGAGGGAATAAATACGGTAGATGCTATGCAGGATGGATGGAGAAGGAAGTTGTCTCCAAGAATTGAATTCCTAGAGAATAAAGGAGCAGCCAGTGGTATCCTTTCTTCACATCCAAAGATATTAAAAGGGATATCCGGTGTCATGCTTTGCTTTTGTGCGTTCGTATTGGGAAAAGAACGGCAAAAAGGAAGAGTGAGTGTTGCAGGACTTGGTTATGCGTTACTTCTTGGAGGAGGACTTAGTAACTTTATAGACAGAATGAAAAAAGGTTCTGTGACAGATTATATTCGTTTTCCTGAATTTCCAGTGAAGAAAATCAGTAACCTGGTTTTTAATATGAGTGATTTTGCGATTTTTGCAGGAATATTCTGCCTTTTGTTTCGGAAAAAGTAAGGAGGTTCGACTGAAAAGTCTAAAATTCTAGGTGAAATGTCGGATAATAAAGAATACTTTCAGAAAACGGTTAAAAACGGATTTCTCTATGAGAAATGGCTGAAAATTGTGCATAATAGACAATGAAATATACATAAATTTACAAAATGCAAAAAAGAACAAAGTGTCGGTGTATAACTCTTTGCAGTTATCCACGAAGAAAAAAACTGAAAAATGTTGAAAAACAGACTTATCCACTGAGTTATCCACAATATCCACAGTGGAAAAACAAAAGAAAAAAATGGAAAAAACACGTCAATATAAAACATCTGTTTTGTGTGATTTTTTTAAATAATTCATTGCCAGAATGAAGAATTGTTGGTATAATAATTATAATATAAGAAAAAAGGAGTGTGATCGTATGCGTTACATTATTTACGGCAAGAATCTGGAGGTTTCCGAGGGATTAAAGCAGGCTGTACACGATAAGTTCAGCAAGCTGGAGAAGTTTTTCACTCCAGAGACAGAAGTTCAGGTCACATTAAGCGTGCAGAAGGATAATCAGACAGTAGAAGCTACAATTCCTATGAAGGGAACGATCTTAAGAGTAGAACCTACAAGTACAGATATGTATGTTTCTATTGATATGGCAGTAGATTTACTGGAGCGTATGATTCGCAAGTATAAGACGAAGATTTCCAAGTACGGTAAGGGCGAAGTGAAGTTTAATGATGAGTTCATGGAAGAAGATGTGGACAATCATGAAACAGTAACGGTTACAAAGAGTAAGAGATTCGCTATTAAGCCGATGGATGTTGAGGAAGCCTGTGTACAGATGGAGCTGTTAGGGCATAGTTTCTTTGTATTCCGTAATGCAGAGACTTTTGAAGTGAATGTAGTTTATAAGAGAAAAGATAAAACATATGGTTTGATTGAACCAGAATTTTAAACATACATGAATTCATTTAGAAACGAAGGAAGAAGGCAGATGATTATCTGCCTTCCCTTTTTCTGTATATTAAGGGGATTAAAGCTTGAAAAGAGAGCTTATCAATGTTACAATATAATCTGTATGTTTAAAATTAGAAGAAGATTACCAACTCAGGAGGTGTGACCCCATCTTCTGTCAGTGGGGCCATACGTAAGTTTATGACGTGATTTACGATAGAAATAGGAGGTAAAGATGAGTTTTGTTGATAAACTTTTTGGCAATAAAAGTGAGAAAGAAATCAAGAGAATTGAAAAGTATGTAGATGCGATCGAGGCTCTTGATGAGAAGATGCAGGCATTAAGCGATGAAGAACTTCGTGCCAAGACACAGGAATTTAAAGATCGTCTGGCAGCAGGAGAGACTCTTGATGACTTGTTAGTGGAAGCCTTTGCTGTTGTAAGAGAGGCAGCAGACCGTACGATCCATCTGAAGCATTATCGTGTGCAGCTGATGGGTGGTATTATTTTACATCAGGGTCGTATTGCCGAGATGAAGACTGGTGAAGGTAAGACTTTGGTTTCTACTCTTCCAGCATATTTAAATGCGCTTGAGGGCAAGGGTGTTCATATCGTTACTGTTAATGATTATCTGGCTAAGCGTGATGCGAACTGGATGGGTAAGGTTCATCAGTTCTTAGGTTTAAGTGTCGGTGTTATTTTGAACAGTTATGATAATGCAGAACGTCAAGCTGCATATAACTGTGATATTACTTACATTACGAATAATGAATTAGGTTTCGATTACCTTCGTGATAACATGGTTATTTATAAGAAGGATCTTGTACAAAGAGAACTGAATTATGCCATTGTCGATGAGGTCGATTCCGTATTGATCGATGAGGCAAGAACCCCTCTTATCATTTCCGGTCAGAGTGGTAAGTCCACAGATCTTTATAAGGCATGTGATGTCCTTGCAAGACAGATGCAGCGTGGTACTTCGGATGGTGAACTTTCTAAGATTGATGCCATCATGGGTATTGATATCGAAGAAGATGGAGATTTCCTTGTTAACGAGAAGGATAAGCAGGTTATGCTTACAACAGAAGGTGTTAAGAAGGTAGAGCAGTTCTTCCATATCAAGAACCTTGCGGATGCAGAGAACCTTGAGATCCAGCATAATATTATTCTTGCTCTTCGTGCACATAACCTTATGTTCCGAGACAGGGATTACGTAGTAAAAGACAACGAAGTTCTTATCGTTGATGAGTTTACCGGACGTATTATGCCAGGACGTCGCTATTCTGATGGCCTTCATCAGGCAATCGAGGCAAAGGAGCATGTAAAGGTTAACAGAGAGTCTAAGACTCTTGCGACGATTACATTCCAGAACTTCTTTAATAAGTATACAAAGAAAGCCGGTATGACTGGTACTGCTATGACCGAAGATAAAGAGTTTATGGATATTTACGGCATGGACGTAGTAGAGATTCCTACGAATAAGCCAATGATCCGTATCGATCATGAAGATGCTATTTACATGACAAAGAAAGAAAAGTTAAATGCAGTTATCAACGATATCGTAGAGTCTCATAAGAAGGGACAGCCAGTTTTAGTTGGTACGATTAATATCGATACATCAGAAGAAGTCAGCGAATTATTAAGTAAGAGAGGAATTAAGCATAACGTACTGAATGCGAAGTTCCATGAATTAGAGGCAGAGATTATTTCACATGCTGGTGAAAAGGGAGCTGTTACGATCGCAACGAATATGGCTGGTCGTGGTACGGATATCAAGTTAGAAGATGGTGTTGCAGAACTTGGTGGATTAAAGATCATCGGTACAGAAAGACATGAGAGCCGTCGAATCGATAACCAGTTACGTGGTCGTGCCGGTCGTCAGGGTGATCCTGGTGAATCGAAGTTCTACTTATCTCTTGAAGATGACCTGATGCGCCTGTTCGGTTCTGAACGTATGATGAGCGTATATAAGGCGTTAAAGATTCCGGAAGGGGAAGAGATTCAGCATAAGACGATTACAAAGCAGATCGAAAAGGCACAGAAGAAGATTGAGAATAACAACTTCGGTATTCGTCGTAACCTGCTCGATTATGACCAGGTAAATAATGACCAGAGAGAAGTTATCTACGCAGAAAGACGCCGTGTATTAAATGGTGAGAGTATGCGGGATGTTGTTTACAAGATGATCAAGGATGTTGTTGCTGACGATGTAAATATGATCGCAGGAGAACAGCCATTAAAAGAGATGAATCTTGTAGAGCTGAATGAATCTTTAAGAAGAAAGATTCCATTAGAGCCAATCACTCTTACAGACGAAGAAAAAGAGAAGAATGATAAAGAAGCACTCATTTCCCGTCTTCAGGATGAGGCGATGAAGATTTACCATAAGAAAGAGAAAGACTTTAATGAATTTGCCAAGGTGAATGTACCGGAAGAAGGAGTAGAACTTGGTGAAGAAGATGCAGCAATCTTTAATGATGGTATTCGTGAAGTAGAACGTGTTATTCTTCTTAAAGTTATTGACAGTAAGTGGATGAACCATATTGATGATATGGATCAGCTTCGTGAGAGTATCGGACTTCAGTCTTATGCACAGAAGGATCCGGTTGTTCAGTACAAGTTCCTTGGATATGAGATGTTTGAGGAGATGACAAAGAACATTCGTCACGATACGGTTGGTGCTTTAATGCATGTTCAGATTGAGCAGAAAGTTGAAAGAAAGCAGGTTGCAAGAGCAACAGGCACAAACAAGGATGAGCTTGTCGAAAGAGGACCTTACCGCAGAAAAGAAGCAAAGATTGGACGTAATGCTCCTTGTCCTTGCGGAAGCGGAAAGAAATATAAAAACTGCTGTGGCAGATTTGCAAATTAAGGCAGGAAAAGTTTCGCACAGTGAATATTTTGCAGCAGATGTCAGGAAACGCACCTGTGAATGAATAGGCACTGTGCCTTTCTTTATCATATTATCATATATAGAAAGGGTTTTATAATTGGTTGAATTAGAACAATACAAATTTACGGTAAATCAATATAAAGAACCGATGAAGGAACTTGGTCTTTCTTTATCACTTTCCCATAAACATGAACAGATTAAAGAACTGGAAAGCGAGATGCGTGAGGAAGGCTTTTGGAATAATCCGGATAAGGCGCAGGAAGTGACAAAGAAGCTGAAGAACCTTAAAGATACGGTATCAGCATATCATGCATTGGAGATGACACTTGATGATGTCTCTACCATGATCGAGCTTGGGAATGAGGAGAATGATGCCAGTGTGATTCCGGAGATTGAAGAATTACTTGGTGAGTTTGAAATAGAGTTTGATAATCTAAAGATCCAGACATTGTTATCCGGTGAATACGATAAAAATAATGCAATCGTAACGCTTCATGCCGGTGCAGGTGGAACAGAGTCTTGTGATTGGGCGGGTATGCTGTATCGTATGTACAGTAAGTGGGCCGACAGTCATGGATTTAAGACAGAAGTTCTTGATTATCTTGATGGAGATGAAGCAGGAATCAAGTCCATTACTTTTGAAGTAAATGGAGAGAATGCCTATGGCTATCTTAAGTCAGAAAAAGGCGTCCATCGTCTGGTAAGGATTTCTCCATTTAATGCGGCAGGAAAGAGACAGACATCCTTTGCTTCTTGTGATGTTATGCCGGATATTGAGGAAGATTTATCTGTAGAGATTGCGGACGAAGATATTCGTATTGATACGTATCGTTCCAGCGGTGCAGGTGGACAGCATATCAACAAGACAGATTCGGCGATCCGTATCACCCATATTCCTACAGGTGTTGTTGTGCAATGTCAGAATGAACGTTCTCAGCACAAGAATAAAGATAAGGCAATGCAGATGTTAAAGGCAAAGTTATATCTGATTAAAGAGCAGGAAAACAGGGAAAAATTATCAGATATACGTGGCGAAGTATCCGATAACGGCTGGGGAAACCAGATTCGTTCTTATGTTATGCAGCCATATACGATGGTAAAAGATCACAGAACCGGGGAAGAGACCGGAAATGTACAGAGCGTGATGGATGGAAACCTGGATGCATTTATGAATGCATATCTCCGATGGATCACTACACCGCAAAAAGCATAACAGATCGTAAAATAAAAAGTACAGACATAAGGAGCAGACAGATTAATGGATATTATAAAGAAACTGGCGCAGGAGCTTACGATTAAGGAAGAACAGGCAAAAGCAGCGGTACAGCTCATTGATGAGGGAAATACGATTCCTTTTATTGCCAGATATCGTAAAGAGATGACAGGAGCCCTTAACGATGAGACTCTTCGTAATTTACATGAGCGCCTTCTTTATCTTCGTAATTTAGAAGAAAAGAAAGAGCAGGTTATTAACGCGATCACAGAACAGGACAAGATGACTGATGATTTAAAGAAAAAGATTTTAGCGGCAGAAACTCTTGTAGCAGTAGATGATCTGTATCGTCCATATCGTCCAAAAAAGCAGACGAGAGCGACGAAAGCAAAGGAAAAAGGGTTAGAGCCACTGGCGAACATTCTTCTTTTGCAGGCAACTTCTAAGAGTATGGAAGAAGAAGCACAGAGCTTTGTAGACGAAGCAAAAGGAGTTGTTAATGCAAAAGAGGCGCTTGCCGGAGCAAAAGATATTATTGCGGAGATGATCGCAGATAAAGCAGATTATCGCAAGAGTATAAGAAACTGTACGATGAAGCAGGGGCGTCTTGTAGTGAAAGCCAAAGATGAAAAGGCTGAATCTGTTTATGAAATGTATTATGATTTTAGCGAGGAACTGTCTAAGATTACAGGGTATCGTGTGCTGGCAATCAATCGTGGGGAAAAAGAAAAGTTTCTTACGGTTAAGGTAGAGGCTCCTGATGCACAGATTGTCAATGCGTTGAATAAAACAATGATAAAGGACAATCCAAATACAAAGACACTGATGGAAGAAACAGTGCTTGATGCTTATAATCGTCTGATCGCACCGGCAATTGAAAGAGATATCCGCAGTGAGATGACGGAAAAAGCACAGGAAGGTGCAATTACTGTTTTTGGAAAGAACTTAAAACAGCTTCTTATGCAGCCTCCAATGGAAGGAAGAACAGTTCTTGGCTGGGATCCGGCTTTCCGTACAGGCTGTAAGCTTGCTGTTGTAGACCCAACCGGTAAGGTATTAGATACCGTTGTCGTTTACCCAACTGCACCACAGTGTAAAGTAGAACAGGCAAAGAAAACAGTGCATGAGATGATTAAGAAGTATCATGTTTCTGTAATCAGCGTAGGAAATGGTACTGCCTGTCGTGAATCAGAACAGGTAATTACTGAACTGATTAAAGAGATTCCGGAAAAGGTAGCTTATGTTATCGTAAATGAAGCCGGAGCTTCTGTATATTCTGCAAGTAAGCTTGCCACAGAAGAATTTCCGGAATTTGACGTAGGACAAAGAAGTGCCGCATCTATTGCCAGAAGATTACAAGATCCGTTAGCAGAACTGGTAAAGATTGAACCAAAAGCAATCGGTGTTGGCCAGTATCAGCATGATATGAACCAGAAACGCTTAGAAGAAGCGTTAAATGGTGTAGTAGAAGACTGTGTAAACAAAGTAGGTGTTGATCTTAATACAGCTTCTGTTCCATTACTTTCTTATGTTTCTGGAATCAGTAAAGCAGTAGCAAAGAATATCGTAGCCTATCGTGAAGAAAATGGACGATTCCATACAAGAAAGGAACTTTTAAAAGTACCAAAACTTGGACCAAAAGCATTTTTACAGTGTGCAGGATTCTTACGGATTCCGAGAGGAGAGGAACCGCTTGATAATACAAGTGTACATCCGGAATCCTATGAGACAGCAGCGAAGTTGTTAAAGGATTTAGGTTATACTTCTGAAAGTATTCGTAATGGCGGACTTAGTACTCTTCACTCTCAGATTACAAATGAAAAAGCAACAGCGGAAAGTCTTGGCGTTGGAGAAATGACACTGCATGATATTGTAGAAGAACTGGAGAAGCCGGGAAGAGATCCAAGAAGTGAGATGCCAAAGCCTGTATTAAGGACAGATGTTCTTGAAATGAAAGACTTAAAAGAAGGTATGGTTTTAAAAGGAACGGTACGTAATGTGATCGACTTTGGAGCATTTGTTGATATTGGAGTACATCAGGACGGTCTTGTGCATATTTCTCAGATGACAGAGCGCTACATTAAGCATCCGCTTGAAGTAGTCAGCGTAGGAGATATTGTAGATGTGCAGGTTATGAGTGTGGATTTAAATAAAAAGAGAATCCAGCTTACGATGAAGATTGACCACAGCAAGTAACGCTGTGGCCATTGCAGGAGGAGTAACGCGTGAAAAACTTTGAAAAAATAAGTAAGATGAACCTTGCTGATCTTGACAGACCGGAGGGAATTCTAGAAGAAGAAAGTATACAGGATGCAGATCTGTGTGTAGAAAAAACAGCTCAAAATCCAGAAGATGAGGAGCGTTCTGAAACAATCGTAACAGAGAATGTACAGGAACAGCCGGAAGAACTTGCGAAAAAAGAAATGATGGAGCCACAGGGCAGACATTTCCGAGTTGATGCCAATGTAACAGAAAAGGAATTGAAGGCATTTCTTTTTGGTCATACGTATCGTCAGCCATTAATGATTATCGTAACGATATTAGCAATCGTATGGCCGCTTGCTGTGTTAATTAAGAAGCAGGGAAGTGTTACGATGCCGTTGATCTGTTCTTTATTTATTCTTATATGGATTCCATTTACAACAAATCTTCGTGCAAAGAATGCGAAAAAGCTGAATCCAATTTATAATGAAGAATTTCACTATATGTTTGATGAGTGGGGACTGCATCTGGAATTAGGAGATGATGCAATTGATGTAGAATGGAAAAAGATTACAAAATTAATTTTTTATAAGTCAGTTGCAGTGATTTATACCGGAAAGAACAATGCATTTTTAATCCCAAGTGCGGCAATGGGAACGCAGCGGGAAGAAATCATGAATTTCATAAAAGAGATGAAAAAGAGGTAAAAAAGAGGTAAAGATGAGAATAGAAAGTAACAGCGCAGAGGATACATTTGCACTGGGAAAACAATGTGGGCAAAAGGCAGCAGCAGGACAGGTCTATTGCCTTTATGGAGATTTAGGAGTAGGAAAGACAGTATTTACACAGGGATTTGCTGCGGGTCTTGGAATAAAAGGTCCGGTCAGCAGCCCGACCTTTACTATTTTGCAGGTATATGATGAGGGAAGACTTCCGTTTTATCATTTTGATGTATACCGGATCAGTGACCCGGAAGAAATGTACGAAATTGGTTTTGAAGAATATATTGAGGGAGAAGGAGTCTGCTTTATCGAGTGGGCGAATCTGATCGAGGAACTGCTCCCGGAACAATATACGGAAATCCATATCGATAAAGATTTGTCGAAAGGATTTGATTATCGTCTGATTACTGTTGAGGAGGTGCAAAGATAGATGAAACTTCTTGCATTAGACAGCTCTGGACTGGTGGCTTCCGTTGCCATTTTAGATGGAGAAACCTTAGTTGCAGAGTATACATTAAATTACAAAAAGACACACTCACAAACACTTTTACCTATGCTTGATGAGATTGTGAAAATGACACAGACAGAACTTTCTGAAGTGGACGCCATTGCTGTTGCAGCAGGTCCGGGTTCTTTCACAGGTCTCCGAATTGGTTCTGCCACTGCAAAAGGATTGGGTCTTGCGCTTAATAAACCAATCATTTCTGTTCCGACATTAGAAGGAATCGCCTGTAATTTTTATGGGACAGATGCGCTGATCTGTCCGATGATGGATGCCAGAAGAAAGCAGGTTTATACAGGAATCTATCATTTTGCAGGAGGGACAGAATTTGAAGAACTTGTAGCTCAGGAGGCAGGTCCGGTAGAAGACATTATTAAAAAGTGTAATGCGTTTGGACAAAAGCTTGGAAAACAGGTTATTTTTCTAGGAGATGGTGTTCCGGTATACAAAGATATTATTGAGGAATTCTGTACAGTAGAACATTCTTATGCACCGGCACATTTAAGGCGTCAAAGAGCAGGAGCGGTTGCCATTCGTGCAGTGAGATTATACGACGAAGGCAAGGCAGAACCGGCGAGTGACCATGCACCAATTTATTTGAGAAAGTCACAGGCGGAGCGCGAACTTGAAGCGAAGGGAAAGAAGTTAGAAGAATGAGAATTTGTCCAATGGCAGAAACAGACTGTGAACAGACAGAGATTCTGATGAAAGAATGTTTTTCGGTACCATGGTCAGTTGATGCATTAAAGGAAATGTTTCATACTAAGGGATATTGTTCTTTTCTTGCAAAAGAAGAGACAGAGGTTATCGGCTATATCGGGATGAAAGTAGTTCTAGATGAAGCAGATATCACCAATGTTGCCGTACTTCCCGCTTACAGGAAGAAAGGAATTGCCAGAAAGCTGCTGCAGCAGTTATTAGACGAGGCGAGACAGCAGGGAATTTATAGTATATATCTTGAAGTGCGGGATTCTAATGCAGCGGCGATTACTTTGTATAAACATGCCGGATTTAAAGAAGTCGGAAAAAGAAAGAATTATTATGAACATCCACAAGAAGATGCCAGGCTTATGTTATGGCAATCTTAAAAATACCAATAGTTACTAACGTTTTTCAGCACATTTTTCTGTATAATTAAGAGGAACTTCCATATGTAAGAGAAACTTTCATATGAAAAATGTTGTAGGATAATCATTTAGAAAAAGTTTTAAAAAGATGGAGGCTATGGAGAATAGAATGGAGAAAAAAGTGTATGAAGTATACTGTAATTCCTGTGGGAAAAAGATAGAAACAACAGACAGTACCAAAAGAGAAGATTATATTTCCATTAAAAAAGAATGGGGATATTTTTCAAATAAAGATGGACAAATACATATATTTCATATATGTGAGTCCTGTTATGATACATGGACAGGGCAGTTTCGGATTCCGGTAAAGGTGGAGGAACAGACGGAACTGCTATAGAAAAGTGAGGGAGATTATGCTGGAATTGTGTTTGCTCGGTTGTGGCGGAATGATGCCGCTGCCATATCGCAAACTGACATCATTGATGGCGAGATACAATGGAAACAGTATTTTAATAGATTGTGGTGAAGGAACACAGGTGGGAATCAAGGAAAAAGGCTGGAGTTTTAAGCCGATTGAGGTCATCTGTTTTACGCATTATCATGCAGATCATATCAGTGGACTGCCGGGGCTTCTTTTAACGCTTGGAAATGCACAGAGAACAGAGCCGCTATTAATGGTAGGACCAAGAGGATTAGAGCGTGTAGTGAATTCACTGAGGGTAATTGCACCGGATTTACCATTTCCGATTGTTTTTCGTGAGCTAAAAGAAAAAGAAGAAGTTATTGAAGCAGCTGGATGCCGGATTACGGCATTTCGTGTGAATCATAATGTAACCTGTTATGGATATACGATAGAGATTGACAGAGCAGGTAAGTTTGATATCAATAAAGCAAAAGAGAACAATGTAGAAATGCAATACTGGAACCGCCTGCAAAAGGGGGAAACCATTGAATTGCCAGACAGAATACTGACAAGTGATCTGGTTCTTGGACCGGCACGAAAAGGAATTAAATGTACGTATACTACAGATACAAGACCGACAGCATCTATTGTAGACCATGCAAAAGGTGCGGACTTGTTTATCTGTGAAGGAATGTATGGTGAGCCGGAGAAGAAAGCAAAAGCAATAGAATATAAACATATGACATTTTATGAAGCAGCAGAAATGGCAAAGAAAGCTGACGTGAAGAAGATGTGGCTTACGCACTACAGTCCTTCCCTGGTAAGACCGGAAGTATATCTTGAAGAAGTGCGGAAGATATTTGCCCGTACCAGTGCGGGAAAGGACGGAAAAAGTACGACTCTGTTATTTGAGGAGGAATAAGAAACATGGAAGAAAATAAAAAGGATGTGCTCATTCTGGCAATAGAGACTTCCTGTGACGAGACAGCGGCGGCTGTTGTAAAAAACGGGAGAGAAGTTTTATCAAATACCATTTATACGCAGATCAAACTGCATACATTATTTGGCGGCGTAGTACCGGAAATTGCATCCAGAAAACATATAGAGAAGATTAATATTGTAATTGAAACAGCATTAAAAGAAGCAGGTGTTTCTTTAGAGGATATTGATGCCATCGCTGTTACTTACGGACCGGGACTTGTCGGTGCACTTCTTGTCGGGGTTGCCGAAGCAAAAGCAATTGCGTATGCGACGAAGAAACCATTAGTTGGAGTGCATCATATCGAAGGCCATATCAGCGCCAACTATATTGAACATAAAGAGTTAGAGCCACCGTTTTTATGTATGGTAGCTTCCGGAGGACATTCACACCTGGTTCTCGTAAAGGATTACGGAGAGTATGAGATTATCGGAAGAACGAGAGACGATGCGGCCGGAGAAGCATTCGATAAAGTAGCAAGAGCAATTGGACTCGGCTATCCGGGCGGACCGAAGATTGACAAGCTTGCAAAAGAAGGCAATAAAAAGGCAATCGCATTTCCAAGAGCTAAAATAACAGATGCACCGGATGATTTCAGCTTCAGTGGTTTAAAATCAGCAGTACTGAATTATTTAAACCAGTGCCAGATGAAAGGGGAGGAAGTGAATCGTGCCGATGTGGCAGCTTCTTTCCAACAGTCGGTAACAGATGTGCTTACAGAACATACAGTGGGAGCGGCAAAGCGCCTTGGAATTAAAAAAGTCGCAATCGCAGGAGGGGTAGCGTCAAACTCTTCTCTTCGTGCGCAGATGGAAGAAGCCTGCCGCAAAAACGGATTAGAATTTTACCATCCGTCACCAATCTTTTGTACAGATAATGCAGCGATGATCGGTGTTGCAGGATATTATGAATACAAGAAAGGTATCCGGGATGGCTGGGATTTAAATGCAAAGCCAAACTTAAAGATTGGAGAACGTTAGGAATCTGTACCAGGAATCTTTTTATATAATCAAGTACAAAAAGATTTCAGGAGTATAAAGGAATGTACTCTCGGAGTTTTTCTCACAAAATCAAGCACAAAAAGATTCCGAAAGTACATAGGAGAGTACAGGAGGGGAGTACATGAAAGAGAAAGTGACAGCAGTTGTCTTAGCAGCGGGAAAAGGAAGCCGTATGCATTCTGATATACAAAAGCAGTATATGACTCTTTTAGAACGACCGGTTATTACCTATGCGTTAGAAGCTTTTGAAGACAGTTCTGTTGATGAAGTTATTCTTGTGGTCGCTCCAGGTGAGGTAGAATACGCACAGAAGAATATTTTAGATAAATATTCATATAAAAAAGTAAAGAAGATTGTTACCGGAGGAGCAGAACGGTATCATTCGGTATATGAAGCGTTGTGTGTTATCCCGGAAGAGAATTATGTTCTGATCCATGATGGAGCCCGGGCATTTATTACGCCAGAATTAATAGAATTTTGTATTGAGCAGGTAAAAAAAGACAAGTCCTGTGTTATGGGAATGCCGGTAAAAGATACGATCAAGATCGTAGATGATAATTGCTATGCAGTTTCTACACCACCAAGAAGCAGTATGTGGCAGATTCAGACCCCACAGTGTTTTATTACAAAAGAAATAAAAGAAGCCTACCGGAAAATGATGGAGGCCAAAGATGATTCTGTAACGGATGATGGCATGGTGATGGAAACATATGGTATTCGTGGTGTCCGCATGATAAAAGGAAGTTATGAAAATATAAAGATTACCACACCGGAAGATATGCTGCTTGGGGAGGCAATCTTAAAAAGCAGAAGGCAGAGTCAGTAACTACGGGAGATAGAAAGAGATAGAAAAATGAAGAAAGAAAATACAAGAAACCAGGAAGAACTGGTATTAGAGGATGCTCTGACACAAATTATTTTCAATGAAAAAGAAGAGCAGGATATGGTTGAAGATGACAATGCGGAAAAAATTGACGACGAGGACTATGAAGTAGAAGAAGATGACGAGGACGATGATGAGGATGACGATTCCAAAAAGAAGATGGATTCCTGTTGTGTCTGTCATCGTACAGAATCGCAGGGAGCAAAGCTTATTCATATGCCAACAGGCTTAAGCATTTGTTCTGACTGTATGCAGAAGTCCTTTGATTCTTTTAATTCTGGGTTTGGAGGAGGGAATGGTATTCAGTTCCTTGACCTTTCCAATATGGATTTTAATAACTTAAAAGATATGAACCTTGGAGAGTTATTATCAGGAAACCTTTCCAATCAGAAACCAAAAACAAAGAAAGCAAAAAAGAAAAAGAAGAAAAATAAAAAAGAAGAACCAAAGCTTACATTAAAGAATATTCCTGCTCCGCATCAGATCAAAGCGCAGCTTGACGAGTATGTGATTGGACAGGACTATGCAAAAAAAGTCATGTCTGTGGCAGTATATAACCATTATAAACGTGTAATTACAAATACTATGGATGAAATCGAGATTGATAAGTCCAATATGCTGATGATCGGACCAACTGGTTCCGGTAAAACGCACCTGGTAAAAACACTGGCGAGACTGTTAAATGTACCTCTGGCAATCTGTGATGCCACTTCTCTTACCGAGGCAGGTTATATCGGAGACGATGTGGAGAGTGTACTCTCAAAGCTGCTTGCGAATGCGGATAATGATGTAGAAAGAGCAGAAACAGGTATTATTTTCATTGATGAGATTGATAAGATCGCAAAGAAAAAGAATACGACAAGCCGCGATGTAAGTGGAGAATCTGTACAGCAGGGTCTGTTAAAGCTTTTAGAAGGTAGTGAGGTAGAAGTACCAGTAGGAGCAAGTTCTAAAAATGCAATGGTTCCAACGGCGGTTATGAATACAAGAAATATTCTTTTTATCTGTGGAGGTGCCTTCCCGGGATTAGAAGATATTATCAAAGAAAGAATGACGCAGCATTCTTCTATTGGATTCCATGCGGAATTAAAAGATAAATATGATCACGAAAAGAATCTTTTACAGAATGTAACAGTAGAAGATATCAGAAAGTTTGGAATGATTCCGGAATTTATTGGAAGATTGCCAATCATTTTCACATTAAATGCCTTGACGAAGGAAATGCTGGTTGATATTCTTAAAGAACCTAAGAATGCAATATTAAAACAGTATCAGAAACTTCTGGCATTAGATGAAGTTGATTTACAGTTTGAAGATGGTGCACTTACTGCAATTGCAGAAAAGGCATTAGAAAAAGATACCGGTGCCAGAGCACTTCGTGCAATCATAGAGAAGTTTATGCTGGATATTATGTATGAGATTCCAAAGGATGACAATATTGGTCGTGTGACCATTACGGAAGATTATATTCGTAATAACGGGGCGCCGCTTATTGAGATGCGTCCATATCTTCAGCTTGAACAAAAGAAGAAAGAGCTTGCTTCCATGGAGAGGGAACAGAAAGATAGAACTAAAGATAAAAACGAAGATGAAACAGAAAGATAATGATACTGATTTACATGAGTAACATAGGTAAGGCATAAAGCAGCAGTTTGGAGAAATATAGGAATATGGATCATTCCATAAGGGGGAGGAATTATGGAGAAGTTGAATCTGAAGTTTTTACAAAGCCTGGCAACACAGTATCCAAGTGTCGCAAAAGCATGTACAGAGATTATTAATCTGCAGGCGATTCTGAATCTGCCAAAAGAGACAGAGCATTTTGTTTCTGATGTACATGGTGAGTATGAGCAGTTTTTACATATATTAAAGACAGGCTCAGGAGCGATTCGTAATAAGATAGAAGATGTTTTTGGTAATACATTATGTGCCAGGGATAAGAAGAGTCTGGCGGCTTTGATTTATTATCCAGAACAGAAAGTGGAGCGGATGCGTTTAGAGATGTCAGAAGAAGACTTTCAGGACTGGTATAAGGTATCATTACACCGCTTGATTGCTGTATGTAAGGAAAGTTCTGCCAAGTATACAAGATCGAAGCTTAGAAAGAGTCTTCCACCAGATTTTTCCTATATTCTTGAAGAACTTTTAAGTGAGAATAATCGTGTTGTAGAAAAGGAAGAATATTATAATGAGATTTTTGATACGATTATCCGTTTGAATCGTGCCAAGGAATTTATCGTTGCAATCGCAGGGGTAATTCAGAAGTTAGTTGTCACAAGACTGCATGTGATCGGTGATATTTTTGACAGAGGACCAGGACCGCATATTATTATGGATCATCTGATGCAGCATAGTAATGTGGATTTCCAGTGGGGGAATCATGATGTTGTATGGATGGGAGCCGCTTCCGGAAATAAAGCCTGCATTGCCAATGTCATTCGTCTTTCGGCAAGATATAATAACCTTAGTGTATTAGAGGATGGATACGGAATCAATCTTGTTCCTCTTGCAAGTTTTGCAATAGAAACTTATGCGAATGATCCTTGCCAATGTTTTCGTGTGCATGCACAGGAAGATTCTAATCTGCAGGAAGTATCTCTTAATATGAAGATGCATAAAGCGATTGCGATTATCCAGTTTAAGTTAGAAGGACAGCTTATTAAAAGAAGACCGGAGTTTAATATGGACAGAAGACTTCTTCTTGATAAGATTGATTATGAAGAAGGAACGATCAAAATTGATGGAAAGAAGTATGAACTTCTTGATAAGTCCTTCCCGACGATAGATCCGAACAACCCGTATGAGCTTTCCGAAGCGGAAGAATCCCTGATGAA
This sequence comes from Anaerobutyricum soehngenii, assembly GCF_009697165.1. Classification (NCBI taxonomy): domain Bacteria; kingdom Bacillati; phylum Bacillota; class Clostridia; order Lachnospirales; family Lachnospiraceae; genus Anaerobutyricum; species Anaerobutyricum soehngenii. Next base: position 93,641 of record NZ_VULP01000003.1, read on the forward strand.
CCGCCTTTGCATGAATTTCCTGAACTGTGAGAAATTACAGGAGCATATTCGTTTCTTGTTTAATAAGGGAGGTCTGTATCTTTGCTATAACTCTAATCTGCTTTATCATGGATGTGTACCCCTTGATGAGAACGGTAAGTTTCGTAAAGTAAAGATCGGTAATAAACAGTATTCTGGAAAAGAACTTTATGATGTGCTTGAATACTATGCAAGAAAAGGGTATTACGAGCAGGATGATAAAGATGAACATGAATATGGTAAGGATATTATGTGGTATATCTGGTCTAATGAGAATTCTCCGGTATATGGTAAGGAAAAAATGGCAACATTTGAACGCTATTTTATCGCAGATAAAGAAGTACAGATTGAAAGAAAAGACCATTATTATCGACTGATCGAGAAGGAAGAGGTAGTGAACAATATTCTCAAAGAATTTAATGTGGACGTAGAAAAAGGACACATTATCAATGGTCATATGCCTGTTCATGTAAAAGAAGGAGAATCCCCGGTTAAGTGTAATGGAAAGGTCATGATTATCGATGGAGGCTTTTCAAAGGCATATCGTGGAACAACCGGTATTGCAGGCTATACATTAATCTATAATTCCAGAGGACTTCGTCTGGTTTCTCATGAGACATTCACTTCAACAGAAGATGTGATCGAAAAAGAAATTGATGTACATTCTGATACGGTTATTCGTGAGATTTCCGCACAAAGAGAGAAGGTAGGAGATACCGAAACCGGCCGCCAGTTAAAAGAGCAGATCAGCGATCTTGAAAAACTTCTTCATGCATACCGTACCGGCCAGATTCTTGAAAAAGAGTAGAGGAATTGCTTTAAATCGAAAAGAAAAAAGTGAAAGGTATATTTCTTTTCATAGGTTACATATATTTAGTAAAACATTATAGATGCCTTTTTAAAAGATGTATTATTAGAATTTTTTAGGAAGCGGAGGTTTTACTATGAATATGGACAGGAAGTATAAAGAAGCAGAGAATAGAACAAGTGAATATTTAGAATTAAAATACGGGACAGATGTGCAGTCTGGCCTTAGTCTTGCAGAAGTAAGGCGCAGGCGGCATATCTGTGGTACGTATAATATTGCAAAAGAGAAAAAACGGATTTGGCTTATTTATTTAAAAAAAGAATGCCAGAATCCGTTTTTCTTTTTCTTTCTTTATCTGTGTGGGATAAGCCGGATATTCTATTTTCCAAAGAAAATACAACTTTTGTTATTCTTTACTTTATTTTTTCTCATTATTATAAATATAAGGACAGCATTCCGGAGTAGAAAAATATTTTTTAAACAGAAGGAAGCGAAAGCAAAGAAAGTAATTGTACTCAGAGAGGGTGTTTTTCAGAGAATACCATGGAAGTATGTACTAAGAGGGGATATTGTCCGATTAAAAAAGGGAGAACAGATAAGCAGCCCGGTGATTAGTTTAACGAAACCATATAAGGAATATCAATCAGGACAGGTTTTTACGGAAAATACAGGAAGAGCAATCGTGATACATACCATGGACAGTTCACAACAAGATTCGCAATGGGATGATTCGAACTTAAGGGACTTACAATCAGGAGACCTACAAGAAGAGTTACAAGAAGATGTACAAATTGAACATTCCCAATTAAAAGCTTGCGGAGTAGAAAACACTACCTTACAGGAAAAATTTTCATCCACATTGAAAAAAGTAGAAGAACAGATTTTAGACAGCTTGTGCATATTTATGTGTTTGTCAGTTGTAATATCGCTGTATATACATCAAGAAGGGAATATGAGGCGGATTCTGGAAGTGGGAAGTCTCTTTATTGCAGTATTCATGATCGGAAAAGTGATAGCACGAGAAGTTTTTCGTAGATATGCAAAGCGTCTTGAGAAAATTAATAACACTTAAGTATTATTGAATTTTATCCTGCGTTTATGCTAATATAATTAACGTATGCAGTGATGCGGAAATTATCAGATATCCGTATCAACGTAGTTTATTTATTGATATAGCCTCTGGCGGATTGCTTTAGATGCGCAGAAAAAGATAGGATGTGTTGCTTGATGTGCATTTTGTGGCAAGAGTGTCGAGGTATTTTTGAATTTAGGAAAGGAAAAGCTATTTGAGCAAAGACTTTAATAGCAGGATAGAATGATGGAACTGTTAAAAACAGGAGCGTATCTTGTAAACGGAACAGAGATTATAGAAGATACTTCGGAGGCAGCAGCGCAGCTTCAGGCAGTAATTGGTCCGAATGCACCTTCTAAAGAAGAAGCAGCAAAGGGAACGATTGCATATGGTATTTTAGAAGCACATAATACTTCCGATAATATGGATAAGTTAAAGATTCGTTTTGATAAGCTGACTTCTCATGATATTACTTATGTAGGAATTATCCAGACAGCTCGTGCTTCAGGTTTAGAGAAGTTTCCGATGCCATATGTTCTTACAAACTGTCATAATAGTTTATGTGCAGTAGGTGGAACAATCAATGAAGATGATCATATGTTTGGACTTACCTGTGCGAAAAAGTATGGTGGAATTTATGTACCTCCTCATCAGGCAGTTATCCATCAGTTTGCAAGAGAGATGCTTGCCTGTGGCGGAGCGATGATTCTTGGATCGGATTCTCATACACGTTACGGAGCCCTTGGAACAATGGCGATGGGTGAAGGTGGACCTGAACTTGTAAAGCAGCTTTTAAATCAGACATATGATATCAATATGCCAGGCGTTATCGGAATCTATATGACAGGAGAGCCAATAAAGGGTGTCGGACCACAGGATGTGGCGCTTGCTATTATTGGAGCTGTATTCCAGAACGGTTATGTAAATAATAAAGTCATGGAATTTGTTGGTCCTGGTGTGGAGAAGTTAAGTGCGGATTTCCGTATCGGAGTTGACGTAATGACAACAGAGACAACCTGTCTTTCTTCTATTTGGAAAACAGATGATGTGATTAAAGATTTTTATGATATTCATGGCAGAGCTGGTGATTATAAAGAACTCAATCCTGCACCAGTTGCTTACTATGACGGAATGGTTAAGATTGATTTAAGTAAGATTCGTCCAATGATCGCAATGCCGTTCCACCCAAGTAACACATATACAATCGAAGACATGAATAGAAATCTTATGGATGTTCTTCATGATTGCGAGCAAAAGGCACTTGTAAGTTTAGATGGGCAGGTAGATTTTAAACTTACAGATAAAGTACATAACGGAAAGCTTTACGTAGAACAGGGAATCATCGCAGGCTGCGCAGGTGGTGGATTTGAAAACTTATGTGCAGCAGCAGATATCATCAAAGGGAAATCCATTGGAGCTGATGAATTTACTTTAAGCGTTTATCCGGCAAGTACCCCTATTTATATGGAACTGGTAAAGAATGGCGCAGCAGCAACACTTATGGAAAGTGGTGCAATCGTAAAGACTGCTTTCTGTGGTCCATGTTTTGGTGCAGGAGATACTCCTTCAAACAACAGTTTAAGTATTCGTCATTCTACAAGAAACTTCCCGAACAGAGAAGGTTCTAAGTTACAGAATGGACAGATTGCTTCTGTAGCTTTAATGGATGCCCGTTCGATTGCAGCAACAGCAGCAAATAAGGGATATCTTACACCTGCAACAGATCTTGATGTAGAATATAGCGGAAGAAAGTATCACTTTGACAGCAGTATTTATGCAAATCGTGTCTTTGACAGTAAAGGGGTTGCAGATCCTTCTGTAGAGATTAAGTTTGGACCAAATATTAAAGACTGGCCAAAGATGAGCGCCCTTCCGGAGAATATGATCCTTAAAGTTGTTTCAGAGATTCATGATCCGGTAACAACAACAGATGAATTGATTCCTTCTGGAGAAACGTCTTCTTACCGTTCTAATCCACTTGGACTTGCAGAATTTACTCTTTCAAGAAAAGATCCTGCGTATGTAGGACGTGCAAAAGAAGTAAGAGCAGCGCAGGAAGCAGTAGAAGCAGATAAGAATCCTGCAGAGGCACTGACAGAATTAGCACCGGTTATCGATGCGATCCATACAAAGTATGCAGAGATTACTAATGAAAATATCGGAATCGGAAGTACAATCTTTGCGGTAAAACCAGGAGATGGTTCTGCCAGAGAACAGGCGGCATCCTGCCAGAAAGTATTAGGAGGATGGGCTAACATTGCAAACGAATATGCAACAAAGCGTTATCGTTCCAATCTTATCAACTGGGGTATGCTTCCATTCCTCATTGAAAAAGGTGACTTACCATTTATGAATGGAGATTACATTTTCCTTCCAGATGTAAGAAAAGCAGTAGAGGCAAAAGCATCTGAATTTGAAGCGTATGTTGTAAAAGATGGAAGTCTTGTTCCATTTGTATTGAAAATGGGAGAATTAACAGACGACGAGAGAGAAATCATTCTCAAAGGCTGCCTGATCAACTATAACAGACAGTAAGCATTGTTTTGCGCCCGGTTCACCAGACAGAATTGTATACATAGACATACTATTGACAAAAGGAAAGTATTTGGTATATCATAAAAAAGATTATTAACTTTTGAATGTAAATTTTCTAAAAGTTATAACCAAAGACAATTAATAATAATGAAAATGAATGAGAAAAGAAGGAGTGAAGTAAGAATGAAGGTTTCGGGAAATGACCTGTTTGTAACCGCAATGAAAAAAGAAGGCGTGGATACGATTTTCGCATATCCAGGTGGCATGGTCGTCAATCTTCTAGACGCACTCCATGATTGTCATGGTATTGATCTTGTATTGCCAAGACATGAGCAGGGTCTGATTCATGCAGCAGATGGTTATGCCAGAGCGACCGGCAAGGTTGGTGTATGTCTGGTAACCAGTGGTCCGGGTGCAACGAATCTGGTAACTGGAATTGCTACAGCCAATTATGATAGTATTCCATTAGTATGTTTTACAGGACAGGTTCCAGAACATTTAATAGGTAATGATGCATTTCAGGAAGTAGATATTATTGGTGTGACAAGAAATATCGCGAAGTTTGTTATTATGGTTCGTGACAGAGAGATGCTGGCACAGCGCATTAAAGAAGCTTTTTACATTGCAAGATCTGGAAAGCCGGGACCGGTTCTCGTAGATCTGCCGACAGATGTTATGGCAGAACTTGGTTCTACATCTTATCCGACCGAAGTGAATATCCGTGGATATAAGCCGAATAAAGGGGTGCATGTAGGACAGCTTAAAAAGGCAATAACGCTGTTAGAAGAGGCGAAAAAGCCAATGTTTTTAATTGGCGGAGGTGTGAATCTTGCACATGCACAGCAGGAGATGACAAAGCTTGCGGAAAAGATAGATGCACCGGTAATTACAACGGTTATGGGAAGAGGTGCGATATCTACAGAACATCCATTGTATATCGGTAATATCGGAATGCATGGTTCTTATGCGGCGAATAAGACAGCAGATGAGTGTGATTTGATGTTCTCGATCGGATGTCGTTTTAATGATCGAGTAACAGGTGAGATTAAGAAGTTTGCACCGAATGCGAAGATTGTACATATTGATATTGAATCAGCAGCAATTTCAAGAAATGTAACCGTAGATATTCCTATTGTTGCTGATGCGAAGGCAGCTATTTTAAAGATATTAGAACATACAGAGCCTATGGAGCATAAAGAGTGGCTTGATGAGATACAGGGCTGGGACAAAGAATATCCACTTCAGATGGAAGTGAAAGATGGAGTGAATCCACAGCGCATTATTGAGACATTGAATGAAGTATATGCAGATAGAGATACGGTATTTACCAGTGACGTAGGACAGCATCAGATGTGGGCATCTCAGTATCTGAAGTTAGATGCTACACATAGGCTGGTACAAAGCGGAGGACTCGGCACGATGGGATTTGGTCTTCCTTCCGCCGTAGGTGCACAGATCGGATGTCCTGAAAAGTCAATCGTATCAATCAGCGGAGACGGCGGATTCCAGATGAATATGCAGGAGCTTGCAACAGCAGTATGTCAGGAACTTCCGTTAGTTAATATAGTATTTAATAATAATCGACTTGGAATGGTTCGTCAGATGCAGGAATTGTTCTTTAAAAAGCGTTATACGATTACCTGTCTGCGTTATCATAAGTCATGTAAGGGTAAGTGTGGTACACCAGGCTGGGTATGCCCGGAATATGTCCCTGATTTTGTGAAGATGGCAGAGGCTTACGGTACAAAAGGATATTTTGTCACAGAGGATGAGCAGTTAAGAGATACGATTCTTGAAGCGAGAGATTATGCGGAAAAGAATAAGAAGCCGGTTATTGTAGAATGTATGGTAGCTCCGGATGAATTGGTTATGCCGATGATCAAAGGTGGAGCAAGTTTTGAAGACATTATGTTATAGGAGGATACAGAGATGAGAGAGATAAATACAGAAAAGAAAAAAAGATGGGTATCTCTGTATGTGGAGAATAGAATTGGTGTTTTGGCACGTATCTCAGGAATGATGTCAGGAAAGTCCTATAACATTTCCAGTATTACTGTAGGCGTTACAGAAGACCCTACTGTATCAAGAATGACAATCGGTCTGTCTTCGGATGATGCAACTTTTGAACAGATTAAGAAGCAGTTAAACCGTTGTGTAGAAGTAATTAAGTTAAATGATATTACTGATGCACCGACTCATATGAAGGAGATTCTTTTTGTAAAGATACATGAATGTTCTGAATTTGAAAAAGGTGAGATTTTCCGTATATCACAGGTATTTGGAGCAAAAGCAATTGATTATGGCATTAATAGTGTATTACTTGAGAGTGTCAATACAGAAGGAAGAAATAATGACCTTATCGCACTCTTAACAAGGAAGTTTGACCATGTGGAAGTAGTACGTGGAGGTATCGTAGCTATTGAATCAATCAGTATGATCGATCGATAAAAGCATAGTATTGCAGATATAGTAATAATGGAGCAGGTAAAAATGCAGTTTGACATTTTACCTGCTCCTTTTTTATCCCTGCAATACTGTGTTTTTTTATCTCAGTCGAGAAGACTCCCACATCTATCCCCTTCCTTCATCTCTGAACAAGTTAAAATAAAACATTAAAGTAAAATATTGACATAAAATAAAAAGGATGATAAAATAAAATGGAAAAAAATTCCTAGATAAGAAAGGGGGATAGATGATATAAAGATATTTTCATAGATAGGAATATATGATTTTCAGGAGGTTAGAACGTGCGAAGAGTGTTAAAGCAGATACTCTTATTTATACTGGTGACAGCTATTTTATTTACGAATATACAGATCAGTCAGGCTGCCGGTACAGGTACAGTAAGAGTTAACGATTTCTACCAGATGAAAAGCCAGGAAGAAAGTACGATAATAAAGGAAGAGAAGAGTCAGGAAGAAAGAGATCAGGAAAAAGATTCATCGGACTATAAGGATAAAGAAGATAAGAAAGAAGATAAGAAAGAAGAGAAAGATAAGGAGGATGTTATAAATAATACCGTAAGAATACAGGAAGAAAAGAATGAGGTGATACCAGAAGAACAGGAGATGACAGAGAAGAAAGCAGAAAGCCAGACAGAGAAGGAAGAAGATATTGAAGATATTTCAATAAAAGATGCGAAGGAACCCGAACAAGTACAGGAAGCGACAGAAAGTCAGCAATCGAAGGAGGAAGAAGAGAGGGAGCAATTAGAAAGAGTAAGTGGATATACGCTTAGAACTGTGCGCCCAGATACGAATCATTCGGTGACTATGCCGGATATTACAAGTCATTATTTTCTGTTACAAAAAAACAGTAAGAAGGTAAATGCAGCTTCTGGAGGTAATCTTGCAGTAGTTGCGGATGCTAATGTTGCTTCTAAATATATTTATGAAAGTTATTCTAATGGGAAGCAATACAATTTTACCCCTCGTTTTACAAGTAAAACTACGGTTACTGTAGGTGGAGGCAATGGTGGGGGAGTTTCTTTTGCAACGGTAAAGAAAGGACCTGAGAAGCAATTTGGTGATGTATATGATGCGGTAAAAGATGGGCGTATTGTGTCTAAAGTATTTAATCTTGATAAATGCAGTGAGAATCCATATGCGATCTATACTAATGTAGGAACCTGGTATGATTATGGTTCTAAGAGAACGTATGCCATAGATATGAAGATGACCGTTACAGGATATAAATTTCCAGGAGCAGCTGTCAGAAAGCAGTTGGCGAATAAAGATTTAAAAGCACCTTATATAGGATTTGGAAAGTCTAAAATCGGAATCACAGTTATGGGAACGGATTATCTACAGACTCGTCTGGAATTCTATTATAGTGGAACAACAACAGCAGTAGCCGGCATAAAGGGCATGATTCAGTTTTGTGATATTGATGCACAGCAGGGGGTAGACTTTGGGAATGGTTTTGAAAAGATAGTCATGTTTAATACATCACAATCAAAACTACAATATAATAAAAATGGTTTGATTGCAGGCTCTAAGGGATATGTATCTTCCCGAATAAGTACAGATTTAAATAGTAATAATGAACATACAACAGCAATGGGAATTTTTTCAGGCAGTAGTGTGAACTGTCGCTGGACAGTAGCAAAATGTGATCAGAAAGATACTGGTGGTGATGCAGCCTATGGTGTAAAAGGAGGATATGGAATTCCGGCAGAAAGTACACTCGAAAACTCTAATTCATACTATTGGTCTAACAGTACAGGCTTTTTAGGAGTCAGAGCGGATGTTGGAATTGCTCCATTACCAGAGGAAGTAATTAAGTCTGTTTATGTGGGAAATGTGAATGGTCAGAATTCAGAGAAAGGAAGCAGGTTTGCAGGTCTGTCTGAGAGAAATCAGGTGTTTACCTATGTACTTTCCGCCGTTGCACCAACACCTTCTAATGTGAAGAATGCACAGTATACGATGTTCCAGATTGAAGACAGAGTGGATGCACTTCTAAATGTAAAATCGGTGAAAGTCTATGCAGATGAGGCAGTAAGTAATAATTTCCAGACAATGGGAATTAATTATAGTGATATGACTTCATATTTTCATATTATAAAGAGAGAGGAGGCAGATCACAGCACAACGGTTCAGGTAAAAGCAGTAGATGAAAGGCTTGGAAAGGCAGCTTTTTATGGGAGAACTTATTATATACATATAGAAGTGGAAGTAAAGTCAGACCAAGAGCTTCATGCGATTCATCGTTCAATCGCAGAGTGGTATCAGGAGAATGAGACACTTAAGCAAAAGGTACCAGAGGCAGGAAGCTGCAAAGGTAGTGTTGCAGTAAGTAATAACGGTACTTTATATGTTAAAAATGATAAAGGGAGTGCTGTAGAGAGAAAATCTAATGATGTAGCTTCTAAAATTGCAATGAAGCTACGTGTTAAAAAACTAGATGAGGAGTCAGGTAAACCAGTAAAAGGCGTTGTATTTGGATTATTTGGAGGTTCAGATAAGAATTCTGCCAAGGAACCGTTGTATACAGCAACAACGGATGATAACGGTGTTGCATTGTTTACATCCATGCCATCCTACACTTTTTACAAAGAACCGTTTGGTAATGGACCATACTATATAAAAGAGATTTCTATTCCAGAAAAATATAAAAATATCTGGAATCCTTCAGTGAATACGAACTGGTCTTATGAGATAAATACATTAAAAACAGAGGAGCTATTTGATAATACAGCAAGCATTACAGAGAATAAACAGTTAATCAATAAGAATTATGAGGCAGGAAAAAATATTGTAAAGGTTTATAAAAAAAGTACGGATACCGGAGCATATTTATCCGGAGCAGAATTTGTATTATCCCAGTGGTCAGCTGCAACAGGTACCTATCGTGAATTATTTGTACTAACAGAAGGGAAAGATGAAGAAGGACATCCGGTTTATCAGAATAAAGAGACATTTAAAAATACGCTGGATAATCTGGGAAAATATAAGATTACAGAAAAGAAAGCGCCAAAAGGATGTATCTTAACAGGACAGGAGTGGACTTTTGAACTGTCTGAGAACAGTAAAGAAGATGGAAGTAATATTATTTTTGAAAATACGGTTACGGGAAAGAGACAGACGGGAGCTTTGATTTATCGTAATCCATTACAGAAAGCAAAGCTAACAATTACGAAAAAAGATGACGAGAATCAGAGCGTAGAAGGTGCTGCATTTACAGTAAAAGCAGCAGAAGATATTTATGCCCCTTGGGATTTACAGGAGGATAAAAAACCGTTGAAAGAGGCGGAACCACTTATTTCTAAAGGCAGTGTTGCAGACAGAATTGTTACAGGAAAAGACGGAAAGGGAACAAGCACTGAAGGAAGTGAGCTGTACATTGGAAAGTATGTCGTAGAAGAAACAACAGGAGCCTTAGATCATATTAAGGGAGATGGCATTTATGAAGTAGAACTTACTTATGGAATTGAGCAGAATAATCCATTTGTAATCTATATGCTTGATGCATCAAATATTTTGATGCGCCCTGCTTTTTCCATTGCAAAGATTGCAGATAAGACAACGAATGAAGAAGGAAAAACAGTGTTGTTTGATGAGAAGACTGGCCGTTATATAGAGAAAAAACAGGCAGGAATATATAAAGCAGGGGAAATGGTAGATTACACTATCCGAGTAACGAATACAGGAAATGTTCCTCTTTATCAGATTCGGCTTACAGATGATATGGATAGAAAAGGAGAATTTTCAGAACAGACACTTTCTAAATATGCCGATATGGAAACAGCAGCATTTGTTGTACCGAATTCAGGAATTTTGAAAACAAGAGAAGGGGATAAAGTAGCAGCATATTTATCCTTAGAGTCCGATCTGGTGCTAGTACTGCAGCATTTAAATGTGAATGACAGTGTGGACATTCATGTAAAGGTCCGATTAAAGGAAGATGCAAAAGATGCATGGAAACTTCGTAATGATGTGTATGCAGAAGCAAAGTATGCAGATAATGGAACAGAAGAAAAAGGAGATATTCATTTAAGAGATGTTTCAACAGATAAGCTGGTAGACGGAGAAGGGAATAGCCTTGTCACAGATTGGGATTTTATCAATGTTCCAGGAAGTCCGGGAGAAGATGTCATAAAGACAGCAGATAAAACGACAGGAATCACAATTGAAAATGGAGAAATTACATCAGGAATAAAGGTACCAGGAATTTATGGTGCAAGGGACAAAGTCAGATTTTCTATTATAGTAAAAAACAATGGAGAAGCGGCATTAAAGAATATTACGGTGAAAGATGCTATGAGTGATGAATTAAAAGCAATCGTAAATTTAGAAAGTGCAAAATTTATTTTTGATGAAACGCAGACAACAGAGGAAGGCTTGTATATTCTTACTACAGCTCATAAGAAGAAAATCACAGCTAAGGTAGTAGATAAAAATACGCTCCTTTTATGCAGTACAGGAGAAGATGGAGATGGAACAGACCGACTGTGGGCAGATGATTATATTGTCTTATATTATGAAGCTGATTTGCTGCCGGGCATAGCCAACATTTATAATGTTTCTAATAAAGTATGTATTAATGGATGGTATTTTGATGGAAACAAAGATGTGGAAGTACCAGAAAAAGAAGATGAAGATAAAATAGAGATACCGGGTGTACCGGAAGGAAGAGCGGCTAAACTTGCTGACAGAACAAAAGGAGCAGTATTAGAAGCAGGAAGATATAATGCAGAAGCAAAAATTTCAGGAGTATATGAAAACGGAACGACTGTTACCTATAAGATTACAGTAACAAATAATGGAACATCTAATTTGTATGATTTGTATTTGCAGGATACACTTAGCGAGGAGCTGGAAAAAGCCTTAGAAAAAGAAAGCGTATCTTTTGAAGAAAGTATATATACATCACAGAATGGAAGAAAAGTTCGAACTAGTCTAGAAGAACCACAAAGATTATGGATGGATTTCCTGGCAGCAGGAGATGCCGTTGATGTATTCTTAAAAGGAAAAGTCCGTCTAGATGTTGGGAATCTATTTGAACTGAAAAATATAGTAGAACTTACAGCTCGTTATAAAAAGGGCAACGAAGAAGCATACAAAGAGTACGAAGAAAAGATGGAAAAAGAGAAAAGAAGATGGAAATTACAGTATGATGCGAACAATGGTTCCGGCGAGATAGAAACTGACAGTGAAACTCCATGCAGGGAAGGAAACAAGATCACTGTAAATGGCAATGCCTTTTTATATGAAGGACATTATTTTACAGAATGGAATACCAATCCGGATGGAAGCGGAGAAAGATGGAATCCAGATACAGTATATAATATGCCGGGAAATGATGTAAAGTTGTACGCACAGTGGAAGAAAAATCCGGATGAAAAAGAAGAGGAAGCAAGTCAAGATTATAATAATCAGAGAAAATATCCAGTTTATAATCTGATTTATCATTCAAATAATAAAAAAGAACAGATAGAAGCGGATGAAGAGAATTCTAGACTGGCAGGTACTTTATTAACGGTAAATGAAAATCGTTTTTCTTATCCAGGTTTTACTTTCAAAGGATGGAATACCAGAAAAGACGGAAAAGGAAAACAATATACTCCGGAAGAGGTAGTGGCAATGCCAGCAAGAAACCTGAATCTGTATGCACAGTGGGAGAAACGACCGGTATATCATTTACAGTATGATGCCAATAATGGAAGTGGAAAGAGAAGAACAGATGCAGAAACTCCATGTGAAGCAGGAAACAAAGTCCAAATTGATGGAAATGCCTATCGCTACGAAGCCGGCAGGGATTGTTACATGTTTACTCAATGGAACACAAGACCGGATGGAAAAGGGGATGCTTATAAACCAGGAGAAGAAAAAGAAATCAATACAGACATAATTTTATATGCACAGTGGGAAAAACTTCAGGATAATGCAGAAGACATTGAAAAGTATCATGTTTTTTATCGCGCAAATAATAATACAACAGCATTTTCTGTAGATCCACAAACTCCGAAAGAGGCAGGAAACAGCATTTTATTGCAGAATAACAGATTTTTCTATGCAGATTATCTTTTCGCTGGATGGAATACAAAAGCAGATGGAAGTGGAAAGCAATATAATTCCGGAGATACCTTCGTTATCCCATCAAAGAATATTTATTTATATGCACAGTGGAAAAAGATTGAGCAGAAGAAGCTCATCTATTCTTCTAATACGAAAGAAGAAGAAAAATACACAGATGCAGAATGTTTTTCTGATGATGGTGAAGATGAAGAAAAAGAAGTGCTAATAGACGGAAATTCATTCCACAATAATGGAAAGAAGTTTGTAGGATGGAATACAAAGACAGATGGAAGCGGAAAGCGTTATGCACCATCTGAAAAGTTTACTTTAAAAGAAAACACTGTATTATATGCACAGTGGTCAAAAGATGTAAAACAATATAAATTAGTGTACCACTCAAATTATCCATCAAAAGCAGAAGAAACGAAAGAAGAACAAAAAGAAATCGATTCAGAAACACCAGCATATGCAGGAACAAAAATAAAAATAAATAAAAATTATTTTTCATGCGGCGGATACAAATTCACAGGCTGGAGTACGAAAAAGACCGGAGAAGCAGAATATCTGCCAACACAGTGGTATGTAATGCCGGAAAAAGATGTAGATTTATATGCATGCTGGAGCAAGGCGGATGAACATAAAAAAGAAGATACGAATAATCCGGAGGATAAGGAAGAGGATAAAAAAGAAGATAAAGAAGAAGATAAAAACGAAGAAGATAAGAATGACAATAATAAAGGCGATGAAAAGAAAGACGAAGCGGAGGAAGATACAAAGAAAGATCCGATGGCAGAAGAAGCCAGGAAAGCAATTGAGAAAGCCTATGAAGAGATTCAAAAGCTGGCAATAGAGGAGTTAAAAGAAGAAAGTAAAAAGTATACAGAAATTCCAGTTACGGAATTAATGAAAGATGAAGATACTATCAATATTCCAGGTACTCCGGTTGCTAAAGTTTCTAAGCTTGCAGATAAAACACAAGGAGTCACTTTAGTAAAAGGGCGTTACGAAGGCATAAAAAAAGAAGGCATTTATGAATACGGAGATGTGATAGATTATACAGTAAATATAAGTAATGAAGGAACAGCGGACCTGTATGATTTGGTAGTAGAAGATTTCATGGATAAATCATTACAGGAAATTATAAAACCAGGTACTGTTACAATTGTTTCAGGCCAGATTACAACAAAGCAGGGAAATACAGTTTGTGTAGAACGGATGCCAGAAAAAGAAGATGAAGAAGGAAAATACATAGTACATTTAGATAAATTAAAAGCAGCAGACAGTGTAGTACTACACATGAAAGCAGAGGTACAGACAGGTGTACAGGCAGGCACACATTTGAATAATGCTATCCATATCACAGCACAATATGAAACAGTGAATGACAATGGAAAGAGAGAAAAAATCTATATAATCGAAACTCCGGAAATGACAGATAACGATACCGTAGGAATAGGAGTGCCAGACATTGTTGTTGCGAAAAAATCAGATAAAACAAAGAATATTGTTTTAGAGAATGGAAGGTATACAGGAAAAAGAAAATATGGAACATATAAAGCCGGAGAAGAAATTAAGTTTACAATTACTGTATCGAATAGTGGAACAGCAAGTGCAAGAAATATAACAATAAAAGAAGAACCGTCAAAAGAGTTGAAAAAATATGTACAAATGAAAGGGTTTGCTCATAAAGCAGGAAGCAGTATACGAAGTAAGAAGAGCAATACGGTTAAAGTAAAAGAAATAAAAAACAAAAAAGTCTTTTTAGATAAAATAGAAGCGGGGGATTCTGTGGAATTAATTTACACAGCAAAGGTAAAGAAAGATATTCCATCAATAAAATTTTTGAAAAATGAAGTTTCTTTAGAAGGAAAGAACAAGGACGGAAGTGATATTCCGATTACACCAAAAATGAACGATTATGATAAAGTCAATTTAAAAGAAAATAACAAACCTATGAAAAAAAATAAAGATCAGGGAACACCAGGAGCGAAAACAGGAGATAACAATACGATTGCGGTGTATCTTTTAGTAGGTTTACTTTCACTCTCCATGATTTTTATTATCCTATATTTCCAAAAAAGAAAAAAGGATAATATTTAAAAAGAAAGTCTCGCTGATAAATGTATTTGAAATAAGACTGCCTTAACCCACTGGATTTAGAAGAGGGTAGTTCGCAGAATTTGTTCTCGTAAAAACTTGACATGTCTCGTTAATTTTGATATTATAATCGTTGTGAAAACGAGGCGTGGCTCAGTTTGGTAGAGCGCTGCGTTCGGGACGCAGAGGCCGTGGGTTCGAGTCCCGTCGCCTCGACTATTGGTAAGATGTCGGAAGACCGTTTAAAATAGCGGTTTTTCGGCATTTTTTCTTTTTAATTATTTGGTTACAGTGGCTCAAAAAACAGGAAAAATTAACTTACCGGAATACCTTTTGTTATTATTATTGATGAGTGGGACTGTGTGATTAGAAACAGTACAGATAAAGAATTGGTACACAAATATTTGCAGTTTCTGCATACATTATTTAAATCAGAAGAATCCAAATCCTTTTTGGCATTATCATATATCACCGGAATTTTGCCAATTAAAAAGATAAAGGATGAAGCTGTATTAAATAATTTCAGAGAGTATACGATGTTGAAGTCAAGAATGTTTACAGAATACTATGGTTTTACAGAAGAGGAAGTCAAAGATTTATGTCAAAAGTATGATATGGATTTTGATAGTATCAAAGCATGGTATAATGGATATCTCATTGATGGCAGGCATATGTATAATCCGAATTCTGTGGTTCAGGCAATAGAAGAAAAAGAATATGATTCTTACTGGAAGAATACTTCATCTTTTGAAACGATTAATACCTTTATCACGATGAATTATGAAGGGTTGAAAGATGATATTATGACGATGTTATCCGGTGGAAAGGTAATGGTGGATACAACATCTTTTCAAAATGATTTTTCAGAGATTCATTCAAAGGATGATGCTCTAACCGCATTGATCCATTTGGGATATTTAGCATATGATGAAACCATGCTAAGTGCATATATTCCTAATTATGAAGTTGCCAAGGCTTTTCAGATGGCATTAAAATCAGGAAGCTGGACAGAAATATCAAGAGCGATTTCCACATGTGATGAACTTTTAATGGCAACGATTGCAGGGAAAGAAGAAAGGGTAGCGGAGTTGATTGAACTGGCTCATGATACCTACACTTCAGTTTTGAAATATAATGATGAGAATTCCCTGAGCTGTGTCATCACTATGGCATATTTTACAGCACCGGCGTATTATAATATTGTGCGTGAAATGTCGTCCGGAAAAGGATTGGCAGACTTTGTATTTATTCCAAGAGCCAATGCAGGCAATCGACCGGCTATGGTTGTAGAATTAAAATACAATAAATCTGCAGAAACCGCAATTAAGCAGATCCAAGAAAATCGATATCATGGAGCATTATCCGATTATCAGAATAAGATTCTTCTGGTCGGAATTAACTATGACGCAGAAGGAAAAGATAAAAAGCATCACACCTGCGTGATAGAAGAGTGGCAGCAAAGGGCAACCTAAGAAACAAAAGAGGGTTGACTTGAAAAATAAAGTTTGTTAGAGTATAAAAAAGGGAGTAGCTTACCGATTAGACTCGGTTCACTTCTTCGTCAGGACAGTTATTGAATAAGATAACTCGGAAAGTGATGAAATTGCGAGACTTTTACTGTATATGCAGTAGGAGTCTCTATTTTTATACCTACTGCGAAATTAACAAAGAAGGAGAGGTAGTTATTATGTTCTTTCAAATTGGTAGTTTGGCAGTAGGTTTTTTGTTTTTGGTTAAAGGGGCAGATTGGTTTGTTGAGGGATCAGCAAACATCGCACAAAAACTGGGAATTCCACAATTGATTATTGGCCTTACGATAGTCGCAATGGGAACCAGTATGCCTGAAGCAGCAGTTAGTATTACAGCAGCGATGCAGCAAAATGCAGGCATCACTATTGGTAATGTCGTAGGCAGTAATATTTTAAACATTCTGATTATACTCGGTATTACAGCAATGATTACGAATGTTGCAATTCAGAAATCCACCCTATGTTATGAAATCCCATTTATGATGTTTGTAACAATTATTTTAATTATATTTGGGATCACAGGTGCAGAAGTAACTTTTGTTGAAGGTGTAATTTTTTTGATACTTTTTTTAATATATCTTGATTATCTTTTTATAATGGCAAAACAAGGAAAGAGTGATGAGGAAGAAACAAAGAATATACCAATCTGGAAATGTGTTTTGATGATTGTGATTGGTGGAATTCTGGTTGTGAAAGGGAGTGATTTCACAGTCAGTGGTGCATCTGAAATTGCTCGATGTTTTGGGATAAGTGAAAGGTTTATTGGACTGACAATTGTTGCTTTTGGAACATCTCTTCCGGAACTGGTGACATCATTGATCGCTGCAAAACGTGGAAATGCGGGAATTGCAATTGGGAACATTGTTGGAAGCAATATTTTTAATATTCTTTTTGTTATTGGAACAAGTGCTCTCATTTATTCTGTTCCTTTTGAAAACAAATTTATTGTGGACACGATAATTGCAGTTGCAGCGGGTGGTATTTTATGGATTGGCACGTTTAAAAATAAAGAATTAAGGAAGAAATGTGGCGTTATTATGCTGTTATGCTATACGGCATATTTTATATATTTGTGTATAGTCTGACTCAAATATGGCTTATTTAAGACATATTTGAGAGATTATCTATAAAAATCCCCGACACCAGTGAGATGCCGGGGATAATATAATATTACGGACTATTTAAAAGAAAAAATGCCGGAACTTGACTATTCTTCCCCTTTAACAATTTCAGTTGTAGGCGATGGAGATGTTGAAGATGATGGTGATGGATATTTGAACTTTATATTTCGTGTCAGTGATGGGGTTAAGAAAATTATTGTAAAGCAAGGGCGTACAACTGGAAGAATCGAAGGATTTACGAATCTTTCCACAGAGAGAACTCGTCTGGAATATGAATCTATGAAGATTCGAGAAGCCATTGTCCCTGAGTATATTCCAAAAATATATTTATATGATGAAGATAATCAGATATTTATTACAGAAGATGTATCTCTACTGTGATATATTCTTCAGAGTATAGCTCTCTTGAAGATTTGGAAAAACAGTATCATGCCATCGGTGTTTCTGTTGTAATGGATCAGAAAATGATTGTAAATCGGGATAAATACAGGAATACCGATGAGTGGCTGGATGATATGATTGAGATAATGAAAATA
Source organism: Anaerobutyricum soehngenii (assembly GCF_009697165.1). Taxonomy (NCBI): domain Bacteria; kingdom Bacillati; phylum Bacillota; class Clostridia; order Lachnospirales; family Lachnospiraceae; genus Anaerobutyricum; species Anaerobutyricum soehngenii. Next base: position 111,876 of record NZ_VULP01000003.1, read on the forward strand.
TATCAAAAAATCTGTAACGAATAAATTATTTAAATGAGAAACTTTTAAACAACAAGGTGTGAACATTGGCATAACGAGCTGGAGATTGGACTTGTTTTGGAAGGCTCTATGTCAGTAAGATGTTCCGGTAAACATAATATAATGTTGGACAAAGGCGAAGTATATTTTTGTAATCGAAATGTGATGCATTCCATGAGGCAGGAAAAAAGAAGACTGGCTGGCGGTATGGATTGGATTTATTATTATTACAATAGGTGCAATTGCTGTGATTACAGGAACATTCGATTTCAGCGCTGCAAAGTTTAGTACATGGGGAAATGGTACAGACTTCCGAAATTTATTCTTGGTTTCTTCGCAGCCTCATTAATTGCTTCCTTTGTAGTTCTTCCGGCAGTGGGAAAAGAAACTGTTTCGGCAATCAATGGTATATTGGATCAGTATAAGGACTGGGCATTTGTTCTGGCATTTACCAGTATCGGACTGGATACCAATTTCCGTGAAATCGAAGAACAGTTCCAGGGTGGAAAACCTTTGACTCTTTATGTGGTAGGACAGTTATTTAATATTATTTTGACATTTGCTGCTGTGTATCTTTTGTTAAGCGGAAAATTCTTCCCGCTACCAAATCTTGCAGTATAGACGACGGAAAACAGATTTTTTCGAGTTGAGAAAAGGATGGTAACTATGAGAAAAAGGGCAGGGAAGAAGAGAAATCTTTTTCATATCATAAATTATATCGTTTTGGCATTAACAATAATCACAGCAGTTTATATCATGGCAAATGGTATGGGACTGGTCGACAGCCTGGATTTTGGAGCGGGTGTATATTATTATGCGGATATTCCTGAATTTTCGAAATATACAGATGGAACATGGTACACATCACCGGTTTCCATGCAGGTACTTATCGCATTGTTTATCATCTGGGGTATCTTCATGTATAAAATCTGGGGATGGATTGAGAAAAAAGATGATCACAGATGAGGATTTGAAAAAGGGGGATTAACCAGTTAATCCCGGATTTGAGCAAGGGCCTTTTTAAATTGTACTGAAAATAAAATGGCTGTGAATGTTACTGCAATAATATCAGCCACCGGTTCCGCCATATATACTCCTAAAGTAGGATTGGATACAATGTGAGGCATAATATAGATAAGTGGAAGCAGTAATAATAAGTCACTTTTTGTTGACATACATAGATGTAGGTGATATATTTATAACACAAAAAGTTATAAATATATCACTTGGAGGCGTTGCCATGAAAACTAAGGTATCATTAAAAGAATTAGTAGGTACGAAAATTGTGTATGCACTGTTGCTCTTCTGTTATTATTGGATGTGGGCGAGACGGGACTGGCATGATTACTATATGTCCATTCAATATGCAGTTGCAGGATTTACGATTTTATTTTTATTAATGCAGGTAGACCGAATCCGGAAATACAGTAAAGAAACAAAAGATGAGATGGCGATTCAGAATCTGAGACGGGCCGATGCAATCTGTTTGAAGATTATGATTGTAGCTGCTGTTGTCATCGCATTTGCGGGAGCAATCACAGTATTTGATGGTATCATGTCTGGATATGCTCTTGTCGGAACCATCCTTGTTTTGTCAATTATTCGCTTTCTGATATTCTGTATTATGGACAGTAAGGGGGTCTAAGTATGGCTCTCAAAACCAAAATAAAAGAATATCGTGAAAAAGCCGGACTTAAGCAGGTTGAGCTGGCTGAATTGGTACATGCACGGCGTGAAACGATTGTTCATCTGGAAAATGGACGATATAACCCATCTTTAAAATTGGCTATGGATATTGCAAAAGTTTTTTCCGTTTCTGTTGAGGAATTGTTTGAATTTATAGAGGAAGAGGATAATTAAGGAGCTTCCTGATACTTCGTTATTTTGGCTCAGCATTTTTCGAGGTATAAACATGGTACATACTTGCAAATATAAATCGCCGATTGGGAATATGCTTTTAGCTGCGGATGAAACAGGACTTACCGGTTTGTGGTTTGAAGGAAAGAAATATTTTGCAAATACACTTCCGGATGAGCATATTTCACAGGAAACGGAGATTCTCACAAAAACAAAAAAATGGCTGGCTGTGTATTTCTCTGGCGTAGAACCGGATTTTACGCCACCTCTCCATCCGACCGGATCCGCATTCAGACAGGCTGTGTGGCAGATTTTATTACAGATTCCCTACGGACAGACGATTACATATGGAGAAATTGCGCATAGAATGTGCGAACAGAAAAACATTTCCCGTATGTCTGCCCAGGCAGTTGGCGGTGCAGTGGGACATAACGAAATTTCGATTATCATTCCTTGTCATCGCGTTGTAGGTTCAAACGGCAATCTGACAGGCTATGCAGGAGGAATTGACAAAAAAATTGCACTTCTTGAGCTGGAACATGCAGATATGAGTCAGTTATTTATTCCAAAGAAAGGAACCGCACTCTAGGATGTACGGATCCAAAACAGGAAATTGAGAATCAGTTCGTAAAAAAATGGTTGCCATACGGATTAAAAGAGAAAAATTGTGAATCGATTCGTACAAAAAACGAGAAAAATACGAATTAAACTTGAGAGTTGTTGATTTAAGCTGTACATAAAGTGAAAAAAATCGGCTTGGAATTGAGAATTACAGATTTCGTCCGTACAAATGACGTGAAATGTACGGACTGGATTTCGACATTGAACATTTCATTCGTATCATCCTATTCACACCGACTACCGTAAAGATTCCAAGTCCGATAGAGTCCATCACAAGCATGATCCTGTCGTATGTGACTCTTCTGCTCCCTTCCAGAAGCCCTTTCTTGTAATAAAGCACCAGGAAAACAATACAGGATGTGACCACGGCAGTAAGCGCATAGGTGGAATTCTGGAATACACTGGGCGGAATGATTCCCAGCACAATGTCCAGGATCATTCCACCGCCTACTGCGGTCACAACTCCCAGGATGCATACTCCGAATATGTCCATCTTTTTCTCCATTCCCACCATGGCACCTGATGCTGCGAATGCCACGGTTCCCATTATTTCCATAATAAATGTAATGATATCTTGATAATCCATAATTTTTCTAATACAGTCCTTTTTTGTTACAAATCTGATTGTTTCATTCTCTGTATGTAGAGCAGTCAAGCAGATTCGCTCCCCGCATGATCAATCAGCAGTTCCGCATTGATGCCAAACATCTTATAGAGCCAGTCCTCAGAAATAACAGACGTATAAGCAATATCTCCCATGGTATGGATCCCATATCCGGCAAGCTTTTTCTCCGTCCTGGATTCAATCATCCTGAAATCGCTTTAGAAATGAGGTATTGTTATGACATTCGGTGAGAAAGTAAAAACATTGAGAAAGACAAAAGATATGAGTCAGACCCAGCTGGCTCAGGCAGTCGGTGTATCTCTAAGAACAGTAGGCGGATGGGAGAAAGAAGGACGTTACCCAAAGCAGCATGATCTTTATCAGAAACTTGCGGATGCTCTGGGATGTGATGTTTCTTATCTCATGACAGAAGAGGAATCCTTTATTACAGAAGTCACGGAACAATACGGATCCAGAGGGGCGAAACAGGCGCAGTAGATTCTGGGACAGGCCTATCACATGCCGATGGAGATTCAGAGTGATTTTCTGGGAAAATGATAAAAAGAGGATGTAATTTGTTGTTTGAAGGGCTGAAAAGTAAAATTTGGTGAATAATCGGATTGGTATTTCGTTTGTATAAAGAGGACATACGGATTAAAATTGGAAATTGCAGGTTCCGGTTGTACAAAAGTCGAGAAATATACGGATGAAATTTCATTATTGGCAATTCTATCCGTATTAGAATTATATTATAATGGACCCCAAGATGTGGACACGAGTTTTCCAGTCTTTGCTGTTGTGATATAATCAAAATCAGAAAGGTGGACACATATGAGTAAGAAAATACCATTTATAGGAGGAAATAATGCAGGATGAAGTGTTTATGAAAAAAGCCATTGAGCTGTCCAGGTTGGCGGTGGAACACGGTAATGAGCCTTTTGGTGCGGTATTGGTCAAGGATAATGAAATTGTATTCACGAATGAAAATCAAATCTACACAAAACATGATCCGACTTTTCACGGTGAAGCAGGGCTGATTCGAGAGTTCTGTGAAAAAACAGGAATCACAGATTTGCGTGAGTATACGATGTACTCCAGTTGTGAGCCGTGTTTTATGTGCAGTGGTGCAATGGTGTGGGTTAAATTAGGGCGACTGGTTTGCGGTGCAAGTAATATTGATTTGGAGAATATCCTTGGAAATGAAGGATGTAACTGCTCCAAAATAGTATTTGAAAACTCTTTCTGGAAACCGAGAATAACCGAAGGTGTTCTGCGGGGAGAGAGTCTTGTAATCTTGAAAGAATATTTTAGCAAGCATACAAAAGGTTGATATAAAAGAATATTTTAGCGAGCATACAAAAGGTTGATATAAGTAAAAGGGATTAGTAAGGGGGAACGTATGAAGATTCTGGTCAGTGCCTGCCTGCTGGGAGAAAACTGCAAATACAGCGGCGGCAACAATTATAGTAAAATTGTCAGCAATTTTGTGCGGGGACACGATGTAATTCCGGTTTGTCCAGAAGTGTTGGGAGGTCTGCCAACCCCCAGGTGTCCGGCAGAAATTGTGAATGGTGTAGTTATTAACAAAGAGGGAATCTGTGTCGATCAGGAATTCCGCAGAGGGGCAGCCAGGGCTTTTGAGATTGCCAAAGAGAATGATGTTGATTTTGCCATCCTGCAATCCCGCAGCCCCAGTTGTGGCGTAAAGGAAATTTATGATGGTACATTTTCCGGTTCAAAAATCACCGGTCAGGGGATTTTTGCAAAAATGTTGATGGATGCTGATATCAGGGCACTGGATGTGGAGGAGTTAGCTCAGATGAACAGGAATGATCGAAATATTCATTTTGAAAAAATAGCCAATGCCAGGGATCTGGGCGGGTTACAAACGATGAATGGATGTACCATTTCTCTGGGATTACTACTTCGTTCCGCCAATCTTTCCGACGCAACGGAAGAGGACATAATTGACCTGCGGGAAAAATATCATCTTTCCAAGATCATTGATCTGCGGACAGAAACGGAAAGAAGAGAGAGACCCGATGTGACCATGGAATCGGTAGAGTACCAATCAATCCCGGTTTTTGATGAAAGTGTTGCGGGAATCTCCCACGAAAAGAAAGGAATGAATGAACAGATTTTTTCAATGTTTCCCAAAATGGGACAGCTATACAGCAGAATGGTGACCGACCCGTCCTGCCTTGAACATTTAGGAAAGGCGGCAAGATCTGTAATGGAACACGATTTTACCAAAGGAAGTGTTTTATGGCATTGTACGGAAGGAAAAGATCGTTGTGGATTGCTTTCAGCAATTCTGCTTTTGGCTCTGGGAGCAAACCGGAATACGATTATGGAAGATTACCTGTTGACAAATCAGGTGAATGGGCCAAAATCTGAAAAATACTACCAGATGATGCTTGCAGCCGGCAAAGCGGAAACAGAAGCAGAAGTGGTACGGAACATCTTCCTTGCCAAAGAAGAGTATTTAAATATGGCATTCGAGGCGATTGATGCCCAATATGAAAACACGGATACTTTCCTGCGTGAGGGATTGCATATTCCGGAGAATCTGATTGAGCAATTCCAAAAAAATGTACAAGAAAAGGAGTAAATGAAACATCATGAAAGAATTATACAGAATCATTGAAGAAAAAATAAAGAATTCAGGATATCCTGGTGAAATAAACGGCGAAGAATTCTATGATGAAGTCAGCCGGGAAGCAGATGAAAAAGAAAACGGAACTTACATTTTTCTCATTAAGAAGAATGAGACAGTATTTTATCAGGGATGTATGGAGATTATGGACAACCAGTTTGATCTTCATTATGTGGATATCCATGATGGGGATAAGGTATATCATGTAGATTTTGATGCCTGAGATTTTAAAAAGAGAACTTTTTCTTAAGATCAGCAAAACGGGACTGATGTTAAGAGAAAAGTTCTCTTTTTATTTCTTGAAGTATTCGTATTGCCACTGGTATTTGAGGTGTCGGCAGGAGCCCAGGATAAAATATAGTTTCCGTAAAAAGCATTGAAATTAGTTCCGGCACTTGGCTTGATGTAATAGGTGCCAACTGCTAATTCTGCTTCATAGGTCAGTACCTGAGGTTTGCTTTCGCTTGTTCCATAGGATCCTTCGACTGTTTTTATTAAAGAAAGATCTTCATCATATATTTTTATCCAGGTATCAGGCGTTGCGGAAAGGTTTTCTTCTGCATGGGCTGTGATTCCAAAGAACAGGAAAAAGCAGCAAATGCTTGTGAATAATAATAGCTTTTTCTTCATATAGAGTCTCCTTTTTGTATGATTTTCCAAATCGTGAATGAGTATTCTTATAAATAATACTAAAAGGATATTAGAAGTCTGTCAAGGAAGATTTTGTAATACAATTATAATTCAATGCATCCAAAAAGTTGAAAATCTGCTTTTTCAGACACATTTCTTGTGATACAAGTTTATTTGTGGTATAGTAATTATATTACAAGTCAGATGAACGATATTTCCTATCTGATATATAATGATAGGTGTTGAAAGAGAAAATGTGGTGAGAATGATGGCAGAGTTGAAACAAATCGTTGATATGGAGAGAGTATTGCAATACATAATGGAACATCTGGATGAGGATCTTACGATATCCTAGGTGGCCGATTATTTCCAGTATAATGAAGCATATTTTGCAAAGAAATTCAGCGATTATTTTGAGATTCCTTATGGGCGGTTTATTCAGATGCTGCGTTTGAGACAGGCAGCCCATGAATTAAGTGAGGGCAGAAAAAGTGCAAAAGAAATTGCCCGTGAATATGAGTATTCAGAAGTGCGATCATTTTCCAAAGCATTTAAAAGAGAAATTGGGATGACCCCCAGAGAATTTCAGCATGCCGATATCAGTGCACCGGATATGCCGTTGCGAAAGACGATCAACGGTCACAAGTTAAAGCTGCAATATATCCGAATGGATAAGATTCAGATGGCCGGCTATCCCGTACCGGCCAGACACGGGAGAAAGACTGATTTGCTGCGGGAATGCGCCTATCCCTTTGAAAGACCGGACGACCGGATTGATCTGGATGATTCCAAAATGCAGGTGGGACTCTGGTGGCATGATTCGAAAGGAGAACTCTATTATCTGATGGGACCGACCGTGTACGAAGGGCAGGAAATGACAGATGGAATGATTTCCATAGGGATTCCTGGTGGAGACTATGCTGTTTTTTCTGTGGAACGGGGAAATGATCATCAAGATGTTCTGAAAACTCAGAGGAGAATGGTTCAATATGCCATGATGGAGTGGGAGATCATGAACTGGAAAGAACCCGACCGCATGGCATTTACTTATGAAGCTTTTGATAAAAACTATACCTATCTGTTTCTTCCACTGGTGAGAGGAATGTTAAAGCAGGAAACAATGGAGGAAAAGGATACACATGGTATCGACAGATGGATCGATTACATTGATCGCCACATTACCGAAGACCTCACCATACAGGATATCGCCATGGCGGTTCATTATTCGGAAACGCATTTCCGTGAAATCTTTAAAAGTTATTATGGAACTTCACCGACAGACTATATTCGCCGTCGGCGCTTATACCTAACTGCCAGTGAGATACGAAACGCCAAAAATAAACGGGAGATTCAGAAAATTGCGGAAAAATATCATTTTCGCTCACCGGATACCTTCTGCGAAATGTTTCGGAAAGAATTTAATGTTGATCCGGAGGAATATAGCCAGGTTGATTTTGACGTTGTCAATCTGGAGCAATACTATTCCAGACATAAGGAACAGATCAAAGTGATCATTTGCGAAGAAAATGAAACGAAAATGATCGGTGTAGCCCTTCGATCCTACGAGACGGAAGAAGAGAGAAAAGATGACATAGATATCCCGGGACTGGCGGGCTACTGGATGAAACATAACACGGAGCCCCTTAAAAATACCGTTTATGCCTGTAAAGAACCAGGCAAAGAAAATAAGATGGCACTCTGGTGCAATGCCAGCAGCGGAAAAGGGTATGACTACATTCTGGGGCCTGTCGTTCAGGACTTTGAGAATCTGCCGGATCATGTTCGTCCATATACCGTAGATGGAGGCAAATATGCTGTGTTTGAAACACTGGATACAAGCGATGAAGCCAATCTGGCAGACGCTTATCGCATGCTTACCAGGCTGGTATTCTACGGATGGATCAAAGAAAACCGGGTTCGTGTGAACCTGAACAAACTCACCTTTGTTCGATACTACGACCGAAAACTGCACTTCTATGTTCCGCTTTATAGCTAATGGAAAGATGAAGCGTAGTTTACAGAATAACAAAGCGGAAGCTGTTCTATTACATGTAATGTCAGAACAACATGTAATAGAGCGATTTCCACTTTCTTTTGTCGGTGAAGGTGCGCTATCAGAGAGACGAAGCCTTTTCACATATCAATCGTTAGCTTTCACATCGGAATAAGAAAGGATATTCGCTACCTCATTCTCTGGAATCTGAACAATTCTGGCAATAAAATCAACAGAAAATCCCTCTTTATGCAACTGTGTTACGATAATTTTGCGCTCTTCTTGAATTCCTAACTGTCTTTCGTCTAATAATGCTTTACATACTTTACCCATATCAACTTCTTCCTCCTGTTCTTCTGTTTGAATTGAAAAGCCGATAAATTCATTTAGTATTTCAGCTGCGGTATGACTTAGTGAAAAATGATTGTCTCGCAGGCCTTCAATGAATTGTTTCATTTCGTAACGATCATCGGATACTCCTATTATATGCATCAGATGACCAAATTCACTGTGAAATAGGTCAAAATCAGAAATTTCTTTTGGGAGTATAAGGAGAAGCGGATAATCAGGTAATAATTCCAGTAAAGAATGTTCCTTGATATCAAACATTTCCCGTAAGCTCCTCGGTGCATCCCAGTCATCTGTACCAAAATATACAGTGAGCGTGAATACTGGTTTTAGCCTGTCTTTTTTGTGAAATCCGGATAAAAATTCAGCCTTAGTCTCTTTAAAGTTTCGATCATTTCCTTTTTCGCGTTGTTCTTTTCTTGCCTTACGATATTCTGCTGACTTTTTGCTGACTTGTGAAGCGTAATTTAAAGTATCGTACAATAAATTCCTTACTGGCATGGCATAATGAATCTCGGACTGGTTCTCAATACCAAGCAGAGCATATATGGTATCGGAAGATTCTTTAACGACCAGGCCTTTCAAATCCCTTCTAATGGAAATATTATATAACAGAAAAAGGGAAAAAACAACGATAAAGATAAAATTTACCAAATGAAAGACAACAAAATAATTTCCATTAGAGGTGAAAATCTGTTGTCGAAAAATGAGTGAAATAAACAATATTATGCACGTAGGATTGTAAAATTTTGCAATGTATTTGTCAAAAATGAATAAAAAACATTATAAAAATATAGATTATTACTAAAATCTATGATTTCGAACCCCTTTGCAGTTGATGGAAGGGTTTTTTTTTATGTTATAATTTCACCAATCAAAAAAGAGAGAGCAATCTGTCTTCTAATCGGAAGAACAAAAAAGTTCTATACTTTTATTTCATAAACATCACAAAAACGATTAATTCGTAAAAATATAATGGATGTGTTTCACAAATAAAAATGAGGGAGAAGAACATGAAAAAAAGAAAACAAGTTGGGGTGTGGTTATTGATTATTATGCTTGTTTTGAGCCAGATATCCTGTCCGGGGTCTATGGTTCAGGCGAACGGGACTACAACTGCGCAGGCGGAAGTAGCGCAGGAAGACACCTCATCGAAAACAGAGACCAAAGAAGATACGATAGAAGCGAAGACAAAAAATTCAGAGAAAGCGAGTAAAACCACAAAGGATAAGACGGAAACTGCCGGTCAGGACTCTTCATCAGACAAAGACGAGAAAAGTACTGCGGATAAAGACAAAGCAGACCAAAAAGATGCAAAAGAGGAAGAACAAAAAGACGACAAAGACTCTGAAAAAGAAAGCGGCGAGCAAAAAGACGACGAGGACGTTGAAAAAGAAAAGAGCGAAAAAAAAGATGACGAGGCCGAGGCAAAGAAAGACACTGCGGAAACGACATCAGAAGAGAAGAAGGATGCCTCTTCTTCAGAAGAAAAAAAGGACGAAACCAGCACTGTTGCAACTACGGAACAAACAGAGGCAACGACAGAAACGACCAAAGAGGATGGAGTGGTCGCTTTTGCCAAAAGTAAATCGGTGTTGACCGATGAACTAAAAGATGCAGAGCCTGCTGATGAAGCAAATACTACCTATCAGGTGCAGATTCAGCCGGTAGATGTAAATGATAAGTTTATTTCGGGAACGACAATTACGGTAGAAAAATCAACGGATCAAAGCAATTGGACGCCAGTTAATCCAACAGATGGCAAGCATTCATTGTCAGTGAAAGAGAATGATATTACTTGCTCTTATAGATTCAAAGTTACTACGGAAGGTTATTACGAATATAACAGTGCGGTATTTTCTTTAACGGAAGATGACACAAGATATTTTAATATCAGTTCTTTGGAAGATAACAATATTACAATTACGGCTAAGATGACTCAGATACCAGTAAAATATCAGGGCGATATTAAGCCAGTGGATGAGAACGGTAATTCAATTCCCGTAACTTATAGTAACATCTACTTAGAAAAAACAACGGATCCAACGAATCAGAATAGTTGGAAGAAAATCCCTCAAAATGGTACCTATGAGATGCCTGTGAAAAATGCCGAAGGGAAAGCCTATTATTATCAATTCAGCATTAAGGTGACAGATTATCATTCTTATTCGAGTGAGGTCTTTACTTTGATTCAGGAAAGCGCTTATTTTAGTCTGGATTCTGTGAAAGATGGAATACTGACTATTCAGCCGGTATTGGAGAAGATTTTGAGTCAGTACCGGGTAAATATTAAGGCAGTAGATAGTGAAACAGGGGAAAAAATATTAAACTCTAATGTGACCATGCGCTGGTCATTAGATGCATATAGTACCTATACAAAGGAAGCAGAAGAATCAGGCACATATCTTTTGGATATCAAAAGTGGAAGCAATTGGATATATTACCAATTTGATATTTCTGCAACAGGATATACTTCATATACAGGAGAAAAGTTCTGCTTCCAAAGTGGAGGTGAGAAATATTTTGATGTCAATAAAGTGAATTCATCATTTACGATAGAGATTTCGATGACTTCTGCGGCAACAACGTTGAGAAATGCAAAAGAAAAAGCAATAAATGAACTAGAAAATTATAAAAAATTGTCGGATTACCGTCAGACAGAACAAGAAAAGATACAGGAAACAATTAAAAAATATAAAAATTATATTGAGAATGCCACTACTGTAGCTGATGTTAATTCATATTTGAATAGGGCAAAGAAAGTTATAGATGCTTTGAAAACAAAGATACAGTATGAAGATGAAGAGTATCGAAGCAGGATTTATTTTCTGAATAGCGATGGAGAAAAAAATTATGTAGATCAATATGGTGTTGTAACACTTACTAATATTGAGGATGGTAATTTTTATATCACTCATCCGGATGGTTCGTTATACCAGAATAATGAGTGGGATGCTAAGTGGAGATGTGTATATGAATATCAGGATCAGGATCATCCTGAGAGTATTGCTTTTAATGTGATTATTGGTACCTACGGACAATATGCCGGAAAGTTTATCGGTAAGTATGATGCCACAGTAACTTTGAGTGATCTTGGACGTTCGATTAAGTTTACTGTAAAGATCATAGATGCGAGAATAGACAAGCTTCGTGCTTATGTAGACGGAAAGGATGTTTCTGGCAAAACGATTAATGTAATGGGAAGTGAGAAGAAACAGGCTGTTATTGAAGGAAGATTAAAAGGTACCACCCGCTGGATCTCAATTCCGGCTTATTCCTTACATTATGAAGCAGGTTCATCGACGAGTATCATGCCTGCTACGGGAGTATTTCGGACCTGGGGAAGCAGCGGAAGTGTCACCTACTCTCTGGATGCGGATCGTTCGGTCTGTGTCACGTTATATATTAAGGCAACAATCGTACATCCAACCAGTGTTCGAGTAGAGTGTCCGTCGAAAGCTACTGTAGGTGACTGGAATGGAGCACTCAATCAGTATGTCGGCATCATGCAGGGAAAGGGAGAAGGTCAATATCGCGTTGTTGTGACACCGGAAAATGCATCGAATCCGGGTGTAATATGGAAGGAACTGACCCCGGATGTTGCAACCTTCCAGGGAACTCTTCATAGTGCGGGAATTGTGCCGAAGAAAGCAGGAACGGCAAAGTTTGAAGTATATTGTGTGGATAATCCGAAAGCCAATACGACAGTAACCATATTGTTTCAGTATGAGAAACCACTGAAAACGGCAGAAGTGGAAGAAAAAATATATTATGCTAAACCAAGTGATAAGACTATTAATCTGAATATTATCACCAATGGTCAGAAAGATAGCTCCAAAGGAGCCTCGGAACAGAGATTTGACTGGTCTTACAGTACGTCTGGAGTGGTCAAGGTAACTGATTCCGTACATTATGATAAAACCAGTGTTACCATTCCGAACTGGTTTACCCATACAATTACTATATTGGGAGAGGGGACGGTCACCGTCACGGGAATTCCGTGGGATGATACGGAAAACTGTAAACCGGTGAAGTTTAAGGTGGTGGTTTCCTCGGATCCGGATAAAGATAAGGCAGCCGCAGAGCGTGTAGAAAAGCTGATTTTGAACATTGGAAAAGTTACATTGGAGAAAAAAACAGAGATTAGATATGCCAGGGCAGAATTCCAGGCATTGACCAGTACCCAGAAAGGTCTTGTGGATGATGATATTTATGCCAAACTGGTGGCGGCAGAGTTAGAGTTGCGCCGTCTGGAACGGGGAGATACCGATGAGGATGACGGATCTGGAGGCAATGGCGGAACCGATGCCAAAGGCGACGGAGATGGAAATGGTACCCAGGATGGCGGAGGAGGAACGGCAGGTCAGTCCGGCGATTCCGGCAATGTCGAGACTTCCGGTGGAGATGGTACTGATGCATTCGGAGGAGGAGATGGCACTGGAACCGGTGAGAATGGAACGGGTAATGATTCCTCCATGGCAGGAGATGGAACCCAGTCAGGAACAGAAGATGCTGCCAATGCTCTGGAAAATGCGAGAGCAAGAAGAAGAACTAACTCTCCGGCAGTTGTTCAGGCTGCTTCGACAAGTAATAACAATAGCAGTCCTTCATCCAGTAAAAAAGCAGGAGCTATGGGAATCGGTAAGAAGTTCTACGAGATTGATATTCAGGATATACCAAAAGAAGTGATAAAGGTAGTGGAGAATATCAGCCCGGAGATGAAATTTGCAGTGACAGTCTGTGTTCTGCTTGCATTTATCTATGGATTTATGCGCCGTCGCCGTCAGCACCTGAATGAGGAAGATAACAAAAATGACTTATATAGTTGACTCAATTTGTGAAACAACGGGGAGAAAAATATGATTTCAGAAAATGTAAACAGTATTTTACGAGTAATAATTTCAAACTTTCAGACACCGGTAGTCATCGTTTTGCTCGTATTGATGGTGGCAACCGTAATCGTGACAGGAACCTTTGTTTATGAGTTCTTCATTGAACATCGCAAATTAAAAGCTGACATCCCTCAGTTGATTGAAGCCATTAACAAAGCAGAGATTGAGAATATATCAAATTTGATTGCTGGCAACAAATTACTGCCAAGGCAGAAAAAAGTATTACATCAACTGATTGATGAGAAGAAAATGGAAGAAAATACCAGAGAAACCTATGCGGCACAGCTGTTATTTGAGGAGGAGGAACATTATCAGAAATATCTGAGATGGCCGCAGATGATTTCCAAACTGGGACCAATGTTTGGTCTTCTCGGAACCCTCGTTCCACTGGGACCTGGTCTGATGGCTCTGGGACAGGGCAATACAGAAATGTTATCCCAGTCTCTGTTGATTGCCTTTGATACGACTTCTGCTGGTGTTGTCATAGCGGCTATCGCTCTTGTCATTACTCAGATTCGGAAACAATGGTATCGCAGATATTCTCAGGCACTGGAATCCCTGATGGAAGTGATTCTGGCAAAAATGAAATCAGATACTCAGCCGGAGTGAAAAGGAGGAAAAGAATGTTAAAGAATAGAAAACGACTTTCCCGCTCTTTTGATGCGGAAGACGATAATGAGAATCCAATGGAGAATCTGACGAATCTTTTCGATGTCATGCTGGTATTTGCCTGCGGTCTTATGGTTGCCCTGGTCATGAGTCTGAATGTGGATGTTTCCAGACTTGATCAGGCCGTCATTGAATATAAAAATGATGGCGGAGGCAAAGCAACAGTAGAAGAATCCGACGGATTAAGTATGGAAGAAGTCGGAACAGTCTACCGGGATCCGAAAACAGGAAAAACCTACATCCTGGATGAAACAACCGGTGACGAGGGATATTCAGGGGAATAAATCTTTCCCGATAAAAATGATGATATGTGTCTGAATTGGTCTGGATTTTGGGCATATAACATAAAAAACAAATTCACATCATAAAAAGGAGGAGAAGAATGATGGAAAAAAAGAAACGAAGGAGTCTACGTAATCTGCTGACTATAGTATTTACCTGTGCAATAGTGATGACATTTGCAGGGCTTATAGATAAGATAGTTGTAAATGCGGCGGAGGATAGTATTTGTAAAGTAACTGTAATAGTAAAAGATAAGGAGACTGGAAATGTGATAAACGATGCAACGGTAATTTTTACTGAATATTATCGTAATTCCGAAACTCAGACTTATCCAGAAGTAAAAGTAACTCAGAATGCGGATGGAACTTATAATGTGCCATATGCATATGATAGTGAGTATGGCACTTATTATAGATATTATGCTAAAGCAAGAGGATATAAAGATTCCACAACTTTAGATCGTGCGGGTGTTCCATATGGGAAAACGTTGGAGGTTAACAGTCCGGAAATAAAGGTAGAGGAAATTTCGTTAGAAAAATATCCAGCCGCCACTCGTTTGTTGAATGCAATTGATGATGCCGAGAATGAAATCAAAAATTATGTAAATACAAGCGATTATGATTCAGATCAGGTGCTTGAAATTGAGCAAATTAAAAATACATATTTAAAAAAAATTAATACAATTTTAGATTCAGTAGAAGCAAATGAGGTAACAGATGATGAGGTTGATAAGATAATATCTCAATTGGACGATATTGTTGCAGAAGCAAAAGCTGAACTGGATAAAGTTGCTACATCTCAGGATAATCTGAATGAATCTTATATTAATATGATTTCTTTTACAACAAACACTGATGAAAGAAGGGATTTTTCCAGAAGAGAGGATGAAAAAACAGGTAAGTTTGAAATCAATCTGAGTCTTTTTGATAAAGGCGGTATGTTCAGTGTAACTGGTAATGATCCTGATACATCTGTTACATGGCAGGCAAAACAGGAATTATATTATGAAGGATATGGCAGACAACCTTTTGAAGTTATTGATAATACTTATGTTAAAGGTAAGTTTTTAAATCAGGGAGTAAGCCCGGCTGCTATTCCGATAGCGGCGACGCTTGAGACCGGCACAGTAGATTGTACGGTTACATTTACAAAGGGCGGAAACGAAATAACTGTTACCTTTGTTCTTAATATACTTCCTCGTCACATTAATGATGTTACTGTTAATTGTCCTGAACAAGTGACACTGACAAGAGATGAAAACTTGAATTATAATGCCGTTGTGACCCCTGTTACTTCGGCGGATGAGACAGATAAAGGTTATATGGTTACAATTGATACCGATGATTCATCTTTTAATAATTATAATATTGAGAGTAAAACACCGGATGTTGCTATTGTAAATGATGATAAAGAGATTATTCCTTCAAAAGCTGGAAAGGCAGAATTTGAAGTAACGGTAGCAGGATATGATGATCCAGTATCATTTGAAATCGAATTCCTTCTTTCTGATGAAGAAAAACAGGAGATTGCAGATGCTGCAAAAGTAGAAAACTTGATAGCCGCCCTTGGTACCATTACCTTAGATAAAGAAGCTAATATCAATGCTGCAAAAGCAGCTTACGTTAGTTTGAGTGATAATGCGAAGAAAAAAGTGAGTGCAGAAAGCCTTAAAACATTAGAAACAGCTCAGACAACACTGACTACATTAAAAGAAGCAGCAGCTAAAAAGGCAGCATCAGCAACAACTGCTACTTCCGCAACAAAACAGACTACTTCTACTGTGAAACTGAGCAAAGTAGCTCTGAAAGTGAAAGCTGGAAAGAAAAAAGTAAAACTTACCTGGAAGAAATCTTCCAAAGCTTCTGGATATATCATTTATCGTGCAACCAAGAAAAATGGTAAATATAAACAGATTAAAGTAATCAAGAGTTGGAAGAAGACCACTTTCACAGATAAGAAAGTGAAATCAAAGAAGACTTATTTCTACAAGATTCGTCCTTATAAAGGCAAGGTAAAAGGTCCGGTCTCAGCAGCAAAAAAAGTTAAAGTAAAATAATCTTTGGTACAGGATATGCTGTTGTGTAACTTAGATTTGACGGATTCTTATAGTAATTCGTAATTCTCAATTCATGTGACAGTAACAGATTATGTTCTGTCGCAGCACTGGGGCTTGTCCGGTGTATCTAACCGGACAGGTCTTTCTGTGCTTCTCAGGAGGGAAGAATGAACAAGAAAAAAATAAGAAAAATATTTTTTGGATTAATTATGGCATGTGTTGTTTTATTTCCTGCTGCAAAGGTACATGCAGAAGATACAACAACAGAAATCTGGACAAGATATCAGAATAATGCCAAAAATAATGGTGTAACCAATCATCCGGGACCAACATCACAGGCAAATGCACTGTCCATCTGGGAAAATAACCTTAATGTTTCAATGGCAAAAACTCCTCCTTTAATTATTGGTGATTATCTATATACTGCCAGTGGAAATAAAGTGTATTGTCTTGACAAAACAACAGGAAAACAGGTTAAAGTATCCGATGATTTGGTTGGTAGTGTAGGGTTTGGACTTCATCCAATGGTGTATGCGAAGGGGACGCTTTATGTTATGACCAACGCAAATGGCATGGTGAGAATCGAAGCCGTGCATGCGACCACATTAAAGAAACTATGGTCCAGTGCCGGTGTGCCAGGAGATGTGTATTCTCCTCTGACCTATCATGAATTTGATGGAAAAGGATACCTTTATACCGGAACATGGCAGGGAATAGGAACGAAAGGTTACTATTTCTGTGTAGCTGCAGAGAATAATGGAAACCAGAATGCAAGTGATCTTGTGTGGCAGAATGAATATCAATATGGTTTTTACTGGGATGGAGCTTATATCGATGATAATTATATGGCATTTGCTTCCGAGAACAGTCAAAGTGATAAGGGTACTGCAGCGGACTCGACACTTTATATCGTAAATCCATTGACGGGAGAACTTATTGATTCGATGTCTAATTTGTCTGGAAATATCCGCAATACCGTAACTTACGATAACGGATATTTATATCTGGCTACTATGACAGGACGATTATATAAGATTCCGTTGACATCTGATTATCATGTTTATAATTCGGGGGTTCAATATATAGATCTCGGCGGACCAATTAGAACAACCACGATTGTTCATAATAATAGAATTTATGTTGGTGTAGGAAGTAAAGGTAATGTAAAAGCACACTATGCTGTGATTGATGGATCATCACTTACTAAAAGTTATACGGTAGATGTTGCTGGAGATCCGACCGGAACACCAGTTTTATCTACGGCAGAAGAAGATATAGATGGAACTCTTTATCTGTATTATACCTGCAATGTGTATCCGGGTGGTCTCTACTATTTTACAGATAAAGCCGGTCAGACATCAGG
Organism: Anaerobutyricum soehngenii; assembly: GCF_009697165.1. Taxonomy (NCBI): domain Bacteria; kingdom Bacillati; phylum Bacillota; class Clostridia; order Lachnospirales; family Lachnospiraceae; genus Anaerobutyricum; species Anaerobutyricum soehngenii. Next base: position 129,865 of record NZ_VULP01000003.1, read on the forward strand.
TACAGGACAGGTTCTGTTTACACCTGCTGATTCTCAGCAACAATTCTCTATCAGTTCCCTTGCGCTTGATACGAACGGAACTATTTATTATAAGAATGACAGTAACTATGTGATGGCAATCGCCCCGAAACTGATTAATGGGTTAACTGTAATACCGGATAAAGGAAGCGTAAACTGGAAAGATAATTTTGAACCTGCCACAAAAACTTATCAGCTCACGGCAGGGGATAATGTTGACAGACTTGATTTTAAAATCAGTGCTGGTTCTGACGTAACCTGTAAATATACAGTAAACGGTGTGGATAAAGGGACAAACGGAAGTGTATCTTTAACTTCAGATACAACGAAGGTTGTGCTAACTTTAACTCAAAAAGCGATAACAGTTTCTTACACATTTAATATTAAAAAGGTAACAGCCTCAGATACATCACTTGGACTTCTTTATTTCGGAGCAAAGGGAGCCCTTGAACTGGCAGGGAAGAATCTACTTCAGCCTATTACAGATGAAAGAACGGAGTATAGTGTTGATCTTCGGAAAACTCCGGCAGATAATACGATTTTATGGATTCGATCTTTAAATTCTGGTGCAAGAGTTGCGGTTTATGCAGTTGAAAATCTGAAAAAAGAGGACTCAAATACGGGATTAAAAGCAGGCCAGGAATTATTATTCGACACAGTTGATATGGAAAATACCTATAAATATACTATTGATCCTGTTGATAGTAAGAAAAATACGGTTATCCGGGTTCGCATTACATCAGCTGATGAAAAGTATACAAAAGATTATACGGTTTCCTTTATTCGTGCAGATGCTCAGCAAACTGTCACTCCAGCACCAAGCACACCACAGACCCCGAGTACCCCGCAGACTTTTACGACTCAGAAGCAGACAGCTACTCAGGCGTCAAATAGTACTACTGCCAAAAAGACAACGACTACGGTAAGCATTAAGAAACCAAAGAAAATCACTGGCTTTAAGGTAAAGAAAACCGGCAAGAAACTGGTTCTCAAATGGAAGAAAGTAAAAGGTGCATCTGGATATCAGATTATTGTTGCGAAAGATAAGAAATTCCGTAAATCCAAAAAGATGTTTGTAGTCAAGAAAGCGTCTTTAATCACAAAGAAGATCAAATACACCAAAAAGATGAAGTACGTGAAGATTCGCGCATACGTGAAGAAGAGCGGAAAGACTGTGTACGGTTCTTACAGTAAAATTCTAAAAATTAAATAATTTTTCTTAAAAGAAATTGATCAGGCGATAATCATTTACATTGAAAAGATGGAAAACGTATTTTGAAAAGGAGGATAATATGACAAATTTTAATAAAGTTTTGCGTCAATATCTCTTGCTGCCGACTCTTGCATTATTCCTGTGTCTCTTCCTTGGCATTAATGCAAAAGCGGCAACCGGAGGAAAAGTATATGTTACAGTAGAAAAATTTACTCTTGGACAGGGGTATCTCGTAGAGCCAACGGAAGTTGAAATTGCAGAAGGGGAAAAAGCATCCTCTGTCCTGGAAAAAGTATTAAAAGCCAATGGATATCAGTATTCTCTCTATGATGAAGTCTGGTATCTGGCAGGAATCAAAAATGCAGATTCCGGCACCGTAAAGGTTCCATCCTGTATCCAGAGCAAATGGGGAAGTAACCTATCCTCCAAGTCTGGAAAAGATTTATTTCAGTATGATTACAGCTCACAATCCGGATGGATGTATTTTGTAAATAACGAAAGTCCATCAGTATCGGCAGATGGCTACACCCTGAAAAATGGTGATGTAGTTCGTCTTTGCTTTACACTTTATGGTTGGGGTGGAGACCTGGGTTGTGAATATGATAAATATCTGGTGCTTCCAAACATGGATACTCTCATCAAGCGTATGGCAATCTTCAATGCCAACAAGGCAATTTGTGTGGAAAAAGGATATCAGACAGCTTATAATGAAGCATTGGCCCTTGCAAAAAATATGGATGCTTACGTAATTAAAGATGATAAATCCAATCAGAGCCAGATGACAGCAAAGATTCAGAATGCATACAACAAACTTCCGTCTGATGAGACAGTAGTTCAGTTAAAAGCAGAGAAAGCAGCAGCAAAGGCAGCCGCAAAAGCAGCAGAAGCGCAGAAGATTCTGAAATATACACCAAAAGCTCCAACACTTAAAACTGTAAAATCCAAGAAAACCCGCACTGCGACTCTTACCTGGAATAAAAATAAAAAAGCAACCGGTTATGTGATTTACATGTCTACAAAGAAATCATCTGGTTACAAAAAAATCACAACTATCAAAAAATGGAATAAGATTACTTATACAAAGAAAAAACTCAAAAAGAATAAGAAATATTATTTCAAACTCAAAGCCTACAAGACAGTAAGCGGAAAGAAATACTACTCAGCTTATTCAAATGTAAAAAAAGTGAAAGTCAAATAATGAAACCAACACGATTCGCCTGATCTACAAAAGGCGGTGTGAAATTTTCTCTGTAAATTGGTCTTCTATGATAATTGCCTGGGAGTAAATGGTATTTTTTACCATTTACTCCCTTGATTTATATATAACAAGAATCCGATGGCATGTCAAGAGCGGCTCCATTTATGGAGCCGTACATTTACTCTTGATATGGCAGCCGGATTTTTGTTATTCAGACATCCTTTCCGGATACATGATCACTAATTCTGCCCTTACTTTTCCCCAGTTTCTTATTGGCATCGTCCATTTTTTTGCTACTTCAAACGTAGAAAGATACAAGGCTTTTAAGAGAGCCTGGGAGCTTGGAAATACGCTCCTTTGTTTATTCAGTCTTCGGTAAGATGAATTCAGGGATTCGATTGCATTGGTCGTATAAAAAGCGGTCCTTGTCTCTTTGGAGAATTTAAAGATCGGTGATATGGCATCCCAGTTTTCTCTCCACCGGTTTAAGACCCCTGGGTAGTGTGTCTCCCATTTTTCAGAAACCATATCCAATTGACTCAATGCAGCTTTTTCATCCGGAGCGGTATATATCGTTTTCAGCTCTTTTGCAAAAGCTTTCATGTCTTTGTTTGCCACATATTTCAGTGTGTTCCTGACCATATGGACAATACAGCGCTGCTGTTCTGTCATTGGAAATGCCGCAGTGATTGCCTCTTTTATCCCTGTCAGCCCATCCGAGCAGAGGATCAGGATATCACGGACTCCGCGGTTTTTCAGGCTGTTCAGGACACTCAGCCAGTATTTACTGCTTTCGTTTTCACCGATCACGATGGTAAGTACCTCTTTTTTTCCTTCCTCGTTGATGCCGAGGACAACATATGCCGCAAGTTTTCGGATCACACCATCATCCCGGACGGAAAAATGTACGGCATCAATGAATACAATCGGATAGACAGCTGCCAGCGGACGGTTCTGCCATTCCTCAATCCGGGGCAGCAGCCCGTCCGTGATATCAGAAATCATACCTTCACTGACTTCGAATCCATAAATATCCTCAATAGTATCGGAAATCTGGCGGGTCGTCATTCCTTTTGCATACATGGCAATGATCTTATCATCGATAGCGGAAATATCTTTTTTCCGTTTCGGGACGATCTTTGGCTCAAAAGTGCTTTCCCGGTCCTGCGGGACATCCACTTCGAACTCGCCGTATTTGCTCCGCACTCGTTTAGATTTTGTGCCATTACGGTAATTCGGTTCTTCAGAACGTTCATATTTTTCATATCCAAGATGGTCGTTCATCTCGGCTTCCAGCATTTCCTGGATAGTACCGGAAAGAAGATCTTTCAGGGCATCCTGGATATCTTCCGCAGTTTCGATATCATACTCCTGGAGCAGCCCCTGGATGATGTTTCTTTTTCCTTCTGTCATTGGTTTCGGTTTGTAAACTTTTTTCTTTCTGTTTGCCATAATAAAAGGCCTCCTCATATAATCAAGTGTTTTCCATTGAAAATACAAGCTTTTCACCCTTTATTATCTCAGTGAACAAGCCTATGTTATGAGCAATTCGATGTATCAGATACTAAAATAGCGGATGAATGAATATTCCGATGGCGGGAACCGCCCGAACCGGCGGTTGGTGCCAACCAATCCGGGCAAATGTTCCAATGGTTCCGGCATCGGAACCGTTAATTACTTTCCTTAATTCCATATATTTCTCTCATTGATCTGTCATGTTCTTTATCTATATATTGGATCTCTATCAGATAAGAGTCATGAACGATCCGGTCAAGAATAGCATCTGCTATCTGGCCTTCTGGAAATTTATTGTACCAGCCCATTGGTGCATACTGAGAGCAAAAGATGGTTGAAGATCTGTGGTGGCGTGCATGGATAATCTCCAGGAGATCCCTCGCTTCTGTCTCAGTAAGTTTGATGAGCAGCCATTCATCCAGAATAAGCAGCGTATATTTCTGGTACTGTCTGATTACTTCTTTAAATTTTCCTTCTCCTCTGGCAACTGCCAGTTCCGAAAGAAGTTCAGGAAGACGGATATATTTCGTAGAAAAATAATGTTTACATGCTTCCATCCCAAGAGCACAGCTCAGATAAGACTTTCCCGAACCGGTTGCTCCGGTAATGATGATATTATGTTTGTCCTGGATATATCCGCAGGTGGACAGCCGTTCAATGAGACTTTTATTCAGTTTTCTTCCGGATGTGTAGTTGATATCATGGATATTTGCCTGTGGCTGGTCGAAGGATGCTTTTTTGATAAGGCGTTCCCGTTTCTTAGCTTTACGGGCCGTATATTCCATGTCCACCAGCAGCCCAAACCGATCTTCAAATGATAATTCCTGCATGGAACTGTCGGCCAGCTGGAGGCGGTATGTATCTGCCAGAGTGGTGAGTCTCATCTCAATCAGTTTGTTGATAGTAGTTTCGTTGGTCATCATTCCTTACCTCCGTAGTATTCTGCTCCTCTGGTATAGCCATAAGGATTCGGTTCTTCTGGTGGCATTTCGTTTGCTGGTTCACTGTCCGCAAGTTTATCATGTCCGGTTGCAAGAATGTTCTTCACGCTCTTATAACTGGGATGTGGAGTATAGGAAAGTGCTTTCTTACAGGCTGCTTCCAGACGTTCCACCGAATATTTGTCTGCCAGTTTCAATAGTCCCATGCAGGCTTTATATCCCTGCTGTTCCACTTTGTAAGAAGAGAGGATTGATCTTACGGTGATACAGGTACTGGTACCGATCTTTTCGGCCCATGAAATAAATCTTTCCCCATTCCATTTCAGATACTTCTGATGGTCAGGTGGCATATGGATCTCCATTGTACTGTATTGTCCCGGTCGTCCGTAAAGACGCTTATGGGAACAGATCCTCTGATTGTGGTAAAAGACTTCCACAACAGACCGGGTCAGACGGACGTCTACCTTCTGACGGATATATTCGTAAGGAACTGAGTATTGCATCTTGTCCACAGATATATGATAATTAAACTGTACAGTGGCCTGTTTCCACTGGGACAATTCATATGGGGCAGACGGCAGTGGGGTAAGGAAAGGTTTTTCATCCTCGAGAAAAACACTGTATCGGCTGCCTTCTCTTTTTTGAAAAGGTGCATGGTTAAAATCTTCCAGGCGATGATGGATTTCTTTGTTTAATTCAGCTAATGAAAAAAATTTTTCATTCCGGATCGCCGCAGTGATCCATGTGGAGATCACACCGACTGTTCCTTCTACGGATGCTTTGTCCTTGGGAGTTCGGACACGCGCTGGGATAACAGCAGTATTATAATGTTCTGCCATCTCATGGTAAGTTTTATTGATCTTTGGGTTGTACCAGTCACTATGGTCAACCCCGGTACGTAGGTTATCTGGAATGAGCATCCTCGTGCTTCCGCCAAAGTATTGATACATATGGACATGAGCAGAGATCCAGCTTTCCATATCCATGGAAAAGAAAGCTTCCACATATGCATACATGCTGTAATTCAGGACACCTACAAATAAATAGCAGGGAATGACATCTCCGGTAAAAGGATCGACCACTTTTGCCGTTTTGCCAGCCCAGTCAACCTCGATCTGTTCCCCTGGTTTTCTTGGGATATGCATGGTGGCACGGTTTTTTTCGCGATACTTCTGATAATGAAAACAGAACTGTGAATACATCAGAGGCAATTGGTTTATCTGCCTGCATTCTTCACAGTATTCATTCCAGAGTAGTTTTAAAGTGACTCCATTGCGCATCATTTCCTTATCGATATAATCGTAATCAGGATATCTGCGCTCCACAGATGGAATATATTTATCCGGAAAAAGGATTTTTTCCAGATCGGCATCTGTGGTATCGGCTTTTAATGGCCATGTGATGTCCAGTTCCTTTGCACGGTTTAATACATTACGTACCGTTTTTCTGGCACATCCACAACTGTTGGCAATGCCAGTTTGATTAATCCCCAGGCTTGCAAGCCGAAGGATCTCACGATATTTGGTCATAATAGCTGACCTCCTTATAATAGATTTACATCGAAAAACGATGCATAATCTTATTATAAAGGATTGGAACATTGCCGGAATCACTGGAACGTTATCCCGGAATGATTGGAACCAAAGTCCGGTTTGAGTGTGAAATCACGCCCGGAATATTCAGATGAAGGGTACACGAAATAAAACGTCATCGTTTTATCTATACTGGCCGTGTGTATACCCGTCCCTCTATGGCAGCTAACCTCCTATATCCACCAGGATCATCTCTGTCTCCAGAGGTCCTAACTTCCTTCGTCCTGCCTGCCCATAACCAGGGTGTCAGCTATGCTCCTATACGAGGTCCTGCCTCATGGACTTTATGACTGCCGACTACAGGCTCATTCTTTGTATTATTGATTACTACTGACTCGCTTCCTGTACCAGCACTTCGATTAGTGGACGTTACCTGTTACATTCTGCTTTGTTCAATGACAGTCCAGATGACTGCCTCCTACATTGTTACCTGTTTGATCTATGCTGCCTGCAGATATACTGCTGGTCTCTTGATATCGCTGATCATCTTCTTAGGATCATAGTCCACACCTTTCGTCAGCATTGCATAAAAGACTCGGATCAGTTTTGTTGCAACAGCCATGAGTGACTGCATCTTCTTTAAAGGGTTTCGTTTTCTGGTCGTGTAATACACATGAAGTTCTCTGAACTCCGGATTCTTCGCCACAAGTGACATTGCAACCTCGAAGAGCAGATATCGAAGTCTCTTCCGACCTCGTCTGCTTATTGTTGTCTTGCCCTTGTGCTTGCCTGAACTGTTTTCAACCAGTGCCAAACCTGCAAGCTTCTGCAGTTCTTTTGGGTTGTCAAAGCGACTGATATCTCCAACTTCTGCAAGGAATCCAGACACAGTCTTGATTCCTACACCCTTGATTTCCAAAAGCTTTTCAGCCATTGGGATCTGCTTTACCAGTTCTTCGATAAGAGCCATAACTTCCTGAAGACGAGCATTTCTGGATTCATAATCCTCCAAAAGCATCCGAATCTCCATTCTTGCGGACAATGCACCTTCTTTACTTCCGACACTGTGCTCAGCAGCTTCAATCAGGGTCTTTGCCCTCGCTTTTCCTACTGCTCTTAACTTTGCATTTCGCCAGATTTGGTTCACTCCATCGATACCCAACGTCAGGATATCTTCCGGAAGTGGTGCTATTTTAAGAATCATCATTCCGCTTTTGGCATCCGGTTGCCCGTAAACCGTCTTGTATTCAGGAAAATATATATTGAACCAACGACTGATCCTGTTCTGAATTCTTGTAAGTTCCGCCTGTAACTGAAATCTCATGTTCGAAGCTGTTCTAAGATCAGCATAAACACCGTCTGGTAGGTATGGGATCATATATCGTCCCTCTCGGACTAAGCCTGCAATGACCTTCGGATCCTTACGATCATTCTTTGTTGGATTGTTGTCATCGAGTTCTTTTGATTTCTTCACATGATGTGGATTTACCAGAACCGGCTTCATCTCATTATCCTGAAGGAACTTTCCGAGATTGAACCAGTAGTGCCCAGTAGGTTCCATCCCCGGAACCACCTTATCCTTGCCATGCTTTTCTTTGATGTTCAAGATCCATGCCTTAAATGTCATGAATCCAGCCTCGTTATTACTAAATTTAAAAGGTTTCTTTGAATACTCCATTCCCCTGAAATCAAAAGCTCTGGCATAATGCGTTTCACTTCCGACATCGATTCCGAGCACCAAAGTTGTTTCAGTTATTGCTTCAATTTTTGCGTTTTGTGTGTTAGACTTCATTGTAGATACCTCTCTGTTCAATAAGATTTTTACCAACCGCCAAGTCAGTAGTCTTATTGTACTCTGAGGTATTTTCAATTTTCAACATCCACGTTTTTTATTATACAGGAAGCTCCTATGATAGGATGAGAATGGTGTCTCAAGCCAAATTCAAAATCAAAGGAGGCGGTCCAAATGGACAATAAAAGTATATCACATAGTGTGTCCCCTGAATGCCATACTTTTTAGAATGGTAATGCCTTATATGTTGAAAGATTGGTTTAACGTGCTTCTTCGTAGAAAAAATACAATAATCATATTCCTAAATCTTTTTTGGTTAGAAGCTGAGTAAAATAGACATTAGATAAATTTGTAGCTCTTGTAATTGCTGTGTAAAGCATAGCGTCATCGAACATAGGCGGATGGATGACTATATCCTGATTAATCGTCATGCCTTGCGCTTTATGGATTGTTATAGCATGCGCCGGTTCCAGAGGAAATTGTCGGATTTTCATACCGTTATCAAGATCAATTATTTGTTTTTTTACTAGAACTTCATTTCCGCCTATTACGTCTACTTTTATTGTTTTTTTATTGATTTTAGTGATTTTACCTAGATCTCCTTTCGAATATTTGGATGTTGATAGCATGAAGTATACAGGCATGCCAACATAAACCTCTAATGAATAACTATCATCCATTGTACTCTCCTCGACAAAATGTACATAATCATGTTGTTGTATTATTGTTTCATTTACATTTTTAGCTTCGCTTCGGTAAGAACATAGATGAAGTGCATTTTGATCATATCTTTTTTCTGGGTTAACTTTTGTATTCAATAATTTAATAATAGATGGGTCTTTGTATCTTACTCGATTGCAATTTAAGGCGTCAGCTATATTGTCCTGCCGTATAATACTGGTTAATTCTATTTCGCTGAATTGGAATGAATTATATAACGGTGATTTTTCTATTTGACCTTTTCCTATTTGGGATTTATTCATTTTCCACGCTTTGCAAAGAGATTTTAAATCGTCTTTTGGCATTACTGGAGGCAATTGTGCATTATCACCGCATAGTATTATCTGGATTTTTTTATTTTCTCTATTTTCGATTTCTCTTATTATTCTTGCAACTTGATGAAAGAGATCAAATCGTAACATCGAACACTCATCAATTATTACTTTTGATATATTGGGAAAATTTTCCATATATTGATATGGAGAATTTGGGCTGTAATTTTTGGGCTCGAGATTAAATGCTTTATGGATGGTTATACCTCCTACATTTGATGCTGCCCGGTTGCTTGGGGCAACTATGATCGTGCCTTTCTTTTCTTCATCAGTTAAATTATCTACGAATAAGCGCAGTAATGTTGTCTTTCCGGTGCCAGCCCCGCCGTTAATGCGGATGTTATGGCCTTCGCGGAGTAACTGCAATGCGGCGTCAAAGTTAACATTGTCTTTGTTATCCTTGTCTTGTATTGATTTTTTTTTCAGGCTTTTTACTTTTGAACGAGAAAAACCAAAGATCTCCATAATCTCACGTTCTGTTTTTCCTTCTTTTACTAATTCTTGAACTACTTTAGCTTGTTCGTTAATCTGCTCAGATTTTGGTTTACTGTTGTTTTCTTTTAATTTGCCTTTATATCTATTTTTATCATATTCTTTTCGCTCTTCTGCCGTGAAATCTCTTCGAATGTGATATTTTGATAATTGTTCCCAGGTTAGACCGGTGATTTTTCTTAAGTGATGACCAACCTTTTTTTTATATTTGTCATTTTTTTGTTCGGCAGACTCTGTTTGAATAAGTAAATCCGTCGATAATGGATATGTAAACATTTTGTTTAAAGATTCTATTTTTTCTTTTGCAAGATCATGATTCTCATTTAATGCATAGTGACAGATACGATACACCCATAAAATGTTTTGTTTTTGTTGATCAATAATATCTGGATTTTTTTTATATAATTTGTAATAATATCCATTATTACAATGTACAGACCAGCGTCTTCTTTTTGGCATTGAACCTGATTATCCATAGATACTGGGTTATTATGATATTCGTTTATATTCAAGATTATTTCCCTCCCTGTTTATACGTTTATTTAAATATTTCTTTAATAACGTTATGGAGAAAAGGAATGAAAATAATATTTCATTTTTATATTGGTATTTTTGATAAAGTATTTTAAAAAAGTTGCAGAGAATTATCTGGTTTATATAGGATAAGTTTTTATTTTTTTAAGTCATTTTCTTGGAGCTGAGGATTGAGGAGATTAACTTCGATGGGTCTTTTTTTTTCAAGTAAGTTATAATAATATATATAAAAAAACTGAAATAATTTTTTTATCTTGACTACACAGTAATTTTTTGAAAATGGGAAATATTCTTGTTTCCTGCTGTAGTCTTTGGCAGGATTAGAGAAATATTCTTGCGAGAAGAATCGTAATTATTTTCTTTTATTTACTATCTACAAAATAAAAAGAAAAAATTGAAAAATCAAGCTGCTTCCTGTTTTCTCCCTGATTAAATCTTTTGTTTATCATATGGGGAAGAATTTGGGATGGCAAGAATCGTCTACTGGCAAATGATCCTATGTATTGAATGGAGAAATGCTCCCCACATCCAAGAAAGAAGGGCTGGATGGGGATCTTGGCTGAAGATGATGTGTGTTGGCAGGGGTAGGATATGAGATGGCAAGGGTAGTGCATTGGCAAAGGATCCCATGTGTTGAATGGAGAAATGCTCCCCTCATCCAGGAAAGAAAGGCTGGATAGGATCTTGGCTGAAGATGATGTATGTTGGCATGGGGAGGATTTGAGATGGCAAGGATAGTGTACCGGCAAAGAATCTCATGTATTGAATGGAGAAATGCTCCTCTCATCCAGGAAAGAAAAGCTGGATGGGGATCTTGTTTGAAGATGATGTATGTTGACAGGGGGAATTTTGGAGTGCTGGGGATTGCGTACTGCTAGGTGGGATGTTCTCCTCACAAATCACAGAGAGAAGGACGTATAATGGCCAGGAAGAAACGGCAGTGTTTAGTACAGGAGCAAACATAGGAACAGGTAGGTTCCTTGTTCCCTGACTAGAAGAAGGCTATTTATGCCGCCACTCTGTCGGTGAAAAATAGCAAGATTAATGACGATGGGGATTCCATCGAGGATCAGGTTGAGATATTCCGAGACTATGTAGTAGAATACATGTGCCTTAGTATGGCGGACACTTATGTGTACAGCGGATCAACCCGTGACTATATTGAGGCAAGTAACCTTCTGGAGAACATCTTTCCCAACCTAGGTGTGTAGTTCATCACCGAAGTTGACTGTTACAACAATTTTGAGACAGACGGATATCCCAGCAACTTATATACTTCCATAAAAAACTGGTTAACAGCTTATGTTCCAAATACCAGTCCAGTGAACAGGAATATGACAATGGCAGAAAAAAAGCCCGGGATTATCTCGTTATGCCAAAAGACAGATGGAACGGGAAGAACAGCGGTAAAACATTTTATTTACAGAGGAGCAGAAAGCACAGGTTTTGGAATATGCGGCTATGACCAGGGATGATTATGATATCAGGAAAATGGTCAGAGACCTTGCAGACGCTGTCCGTTCCTCGGATGAAGAGAAGGTGAATGAGATTTTATGGGATGCCAGAGAGGAAATTGATGGATTCCCAGACTGTTCCGTAGGTATGGCAGAGTTAAAGGGAAAGACTTCATTGTATTAAAGGAAACACCAGTGTTCATGAGTTACACTTCCACTTTGGAATAATTCATTTTCATAGATAGAGGAACATAAGAAAATATTGCAGGATATTAATGCAATGTTGAAATTTGCTTGATTGATTTTTTTATAGAATGTGTTACTATTGGTTCGCGAAATACGAAGAAATGAGGGTACGTAAAAATGATAGTATTGAATTTAAAGCTTGATCAAATTTATGGATTTGATGATTTTGAAATAAACTTTACCTATCCAAAAAAGGTCGTTAATTCAATGATTGATGATGAATACCTTGAAGGCAGAGAACGTTTTAGATACAAAAAGGCTGTTATCTTGATGGGAGCGAATGCAACTGGTAAGACCAGTTTAGGAAAGACACTATGGAAAATTATCAACTATATCAACACTGGTAATTCAGCAGTGCTTTATGATATGGTGACTGGAAATATAGGATCATTTTCAATTGATTTTGTCAACGAGGGATTTGTTCTACATCGACTGGCTGCGAATATTGATGTGTCAGCATCTAATGTTGAGGTCGTATATAGCTCTTCAAAAATTGACAAGATGGACTCATATGAGAAGTGTGTGGCAAAACTGGAAGATCATACGAACGAAGCGACTGCGAATATTAATTCTTTTAAGAAAATTGTTGGTCCGGTAAGTTATCGATTTGCTCATCCGGAAATTGAATCGTCGATTATATTAGATGATATTGATAGAAAGGTTTTCTTGAAGACTTTGCGAGCGGTTATTGGAACGCTGGATCCAACTTTAAGAGAGGTGACAATTTCAAGAGACCTAAAAGATACTTTTATAATTAGAAGAAAAAATGCTGAAATTATCATTCAGGAAGGAAAGCTTCTAAAGAGAGAAGTTATGTCCAGTGGAACGGCAGAAGGCATAGATGTGGCATTATTTCTGGCATCTATGCTTGTACAGGACAAGACCTTCTATTATTGTGATGAACATTTTTCTTATATCCAGAGTGATATTGAAAAGAGAATTTTTGGATTAATGCTGGATCGTATTTCAAACAACGAGCAACTGATTTTCACAACGCATAATACAGACATGCTGGATTTGAACTTGCCGAAACATTCGTATATTTTTCTAAGAAAGAGGATGGAAGATGGTGAGTGTAAGGTGTCAGCTATTTCAGCATCTGAGATTTTGAAAAGAAATACGGATAGTATTCGCAATGCGGTGGAAAATGATGTCTTTGGCTCACTTCCAGATGATTCCTTGCTTGATGAGTTAGAAATGGGGTGGGCTGATGAATAAGACATGCGTTTACTATTGTGAAGGCGAAGATGATCAGAAATTGATTGATGCCTTGAAGGTTGCCCCAGGGCAGGAAAGATTTTACCAGGCAAATCAAAGAAACTTAATGTGGTTCAAAGTTTGATTCCAAAATCTATCCTGCTTGGAATCAAACCTGATACGAATGTGGTACTTGTTTTCGATACCGATGTGATAATAAATTTAGATGTGGTTAAGAAGAATATTGGGAATATAAAGAAGTATTGCCACGGTGTAAAAATCATATATCTGCTTCAGGTGAAAAATCTGGAAGAGGAGTTGGTGCACTGCATTGATGTTAAATCAGTAATAGAATTGACCAAGAGCAAGTCGCTTAGCAATTTTAAGGCAGATTTTAGAATGATGAAGCAAGAACAGTGCCGACGTACTTTAGATAAACATAAGATTGATGTTGACCGATTGTGGACTACAGTTGCGCCCGACGAAATTGATTTTGTCGAGCGAAACAGTTCGATGATAAAACAATAGTGTGCCATTTGGTACGTATTGGAAGAAGGAGGCAAAACGAATATGTCAGAAAAAATACTACAATCTGATTGAGAAAAATATGATTTAGTAAGTCCCATGTTTCATGCTTTATATACCGAGGTAAAAGAATTATCTAAAAACATTCTAATGATATTCTTAATGAATATAAGAATTAATTTGTGAAATTGTTGGAAGGATTTTCAGATAATTAGAGTAAGGACTTTTATCCTGTCTAAAAAATTTTTTGACATCCTAAGTGAGGATAACTATGAGTAAAAAAACATCTTTAGTTTCACACAGTTTAGGCCTCAGGGAGGGATTACGCAGATATAGAGTACACGATACTTCATGGTTTACTGAAATGAATTTCTTTTGAATCGCTTTATGAATACATAGAAAAGAAAAATTTCTCACAGGCACATTACTCCTTTCCTAAAATATGGTAAAAAGTAATCATCGAGGTAATCAAAGGTAATCAAATTATTTTCCCCAATATGGCTTATTTAAGCCGTATTTGAGTGGTTGACCGCGTGTTCGAGTCCCGTCGCCTCGATTCTGTATTAGAAGCATCGAAAATTCGCTTAAACAGTGGGTTTTCGGTGCTTTTCTTTTTTACAAGGATATACTTTAGAAATTTTCTTGGAAAAATAATTATATTGATCTTCAAATAATAAAATAATTTATTATAATATTATTACATACTATAATTTGTGTAAAACAAGAAATGTATTAAAAAGTATTACAATGAAATATCTTCCGGCGGAGCAGAGACAGAAAAGTTTTTCTATCGCTTGGATATAAAAAGATGGACTGAGATAAAAAAATACGGTAAAATCAGTATTGGAAATGATGTCATGAAATTAGAATTTAGAGGATAGATTATGGAAATTAGAAAGTATAGAGAAAAAGATATTCCTGCAATGATCTCCATTTGGAATAAGGTCGTAGAAGATGGCGAGGCTTTTCCACAAGAAGATTTTTTGAACGATACAACAGGTGCAGACTTTTTTGCGGCACAAACATATTGCGGCGTTGCAGACAACAATGGAAAAATCGTAGGGCTTTATATTCTGCATCCAAACAATATTGGCCGCTGTGGGCATATTGCAAATGCGAGTTATGCTGTTGATACCGATCACCGCGGCGAGCATATTGGTGAAAAATTAGTAGATGATTGTCTTGTACAGGCAAAACAGTATGGCTTTGGAATTTTGCAGTTTAATGCTGTGGTGGAAACCAATATTCATGCCCGCCATTTGTATGAACGACTGGGTTTTGTACAGATTGGAATTGTACCGAAAGGTTTCCGTATGAAGGATGGAACATATCAAAACATCTGTTTATATTATTATGAACTGTAAAACAGACTGAGAACTTCTCGTTTGTTGGTCTGTTAAAATACAGAAAACAACATAGAAAATTCTTTTAGATAGAGATGTAGCATCCCCTTCTGGTATATGTTTGACTAATAAATTTGATAGTTCATTTTAGAGAGTACATTATGAATAAAAAGGAGAAGAACAAAATGATCAATACTTATGATAGCTATGTAAAAGAGTCTGGGGCGATAACAATTGAACAAATGAGAAAGATGCACGAAAATATGATGCTGGAAATCGGAGAAGATGAAGATGCATTGGAATTGTATGATGATTTGTGTAATGCTATTTTTCCCTATGCGGATCTTCGTGCAAAGTGGCATACATTCTCAATAGAAGAGAAAATGGATAAAGATTCTTTCAGGACAGCCTGTCATGATAACGTTATTCTTCATTTTAACATGATTGCAAGATATTTAAAGATGCAGGGAAAAGAAGTACAGTGGAGAGAGCAATTAGGAGACGAGAAAGCAGATAAGGCTGTTCGAAAAGGTATAGGAGACTTTGGCTGCTATATTATTTTTGTTAATAGTATTTGTGCAAGATAAGCTGGTATAACTGTTACATTGAAATAAAAAAATAAAAAGACCTCTGCATGCCCGGTCATTTAAATGACAGGAAACATGCAAAGGTCTTTTATAGTAATTAACCTGCTAATCTACGGGAAACTACTTCAAAATATGGAGACTCATAATTATAGTCTTTGTTATTCACTCTGAGCCAGCCAGTCTTTTTTCCATATTGAAACTGAAGATACATAGTGTTTTTGGACAGAGTAAGCTTTTTCAAAGTTACCTGTTTTCCTTTAGGAACAGTGAAAGCAAGTTTGCTTCCGTTATAAAAACGTAACTTTTTCGCTGTTACAAAAATATTTTTCCGGAATAATTTACTATAAGAATCATTGTGGTAGTTACCAATAATACTTTTCACAGTAGAAGAGGTAGTACTTGTTAAAACAAGCTTATTATTACGAAATTTGTAATTCATTTTCCAGTTAAGCCATCCTGTTTCAGCAGGCTGGTCACCATGACGAAGAGTCAGTAAATTCTTTTTAGCAGAAACAATTTCGCAGGCTGTATAATCTAACTTGCTTACAGAATAGAGCTTTTTAGATTTGTTATTATATTTATAAATCTGATTAAATACAATATAGTCATTATCTCCGATACCCATTAGCTGAAGAAGTTCATTTTTATTTGACATTTTAGCATATCGGGCAGTAAAGGAATGAATATTGTCATTCGTACAGTTTTTAGTAAAAGCAACTTTATTATTTACGGTAACTTTCAGTTTTTTTATGTAGTAATCTTTGTCGACACGGGTTGTGATAAGTATTTTATCTGCTTTTCCATCTCCGGTGATATCAGCAGATAATATTTTCTTTACAGGAATATTCTTCACAGAGGCAGCATTCAGTGTCATAGAAAAAGGCAGACACATCATAAATGCAAGCGCAAATGGGAAAGTAACTTTAAATAATTTAAAAATAGCATTTTTCATAGCAATCCCTCCTTGGAAAATATTATATAAGAATACTATAGCATATTTGCAGGTAAAAGTTCCTTAATTTTCAGATGAATTTAATTCTCATGTTACGCGGATTCCAAAGTCAAACACCTTATCGTGCAAGCACGAACGAAGTTTTGATATTTTGACCCTAATATCATATAAAAAAATCATAAAAAATGATAGTAGCCGACAGTCACATTTTTATACCAATAAAAAGAAAGTGAAAAAGAAAATAAAAAAGAACAATCTACAGATGCACAAAGTATTTTTCTTAAAATAACAGAAATTATTTTAAGGCTACTGTATACAGTACATCTGTCAGATCGTTCTTTTTGTATATCAGATGAGAGAGTATTCCCACATCTGCAATCCTGCCGGAGGCATTCTTGAATTTTTGTTTAGGTTAGAATTAAATGTTTAATAAATCACTGTAGGATTTTAATGCGCCATCTGTATCATGAGCAAGAACACGTTTTGCGAGAATCTTACCAAGCTGTACACCTTCCTGGTCAAAGCTGTTAACATTCCATAAGAATCCCTGGAACATAATCTTGTTTTCGAAATGAGCTAATAATGCACCGAGTGATTCTGGTGTTAACTGTTCACCAATAATAATGCTGGATGGACGTCCACCTTCAAAGTTTTTGTTAAGGTTTTCATCTTTTTTACCACAGGCGAAAGCAACGATCTGAGCAGCTACATTCGCACATAACTTCTGCTGGCTTGTGCTGTCTTCAATTACTACATCCATACCAATCTGGCTGTTTTTAAAACCAACAAACTGTAAAGGTACGATATCAGTTCCCTGATGTAATAACTGATAGAAAGAATGCTGTCCGTTTGTTCCTGGCTCACCAAAGATAGTAGGACCTGTTACATAATTTACAGGTTCACCAAAACGATTCACAGACTTACCATTGGATTCCATATCACACTGCTGTAAATGTGCAGGGAAGCGGCTTAATGCCTGAGAATATGGTAAAACAGCAGTAGAAGGGTATTCCTGAACATTACGTTCATAAACACCAATTAAAGCATCTAACATATCTGGGTTTTCTAAAATGTTTTTATTAGCAGCAAGTTTATCTTCTTCAGCTGCACCATTTAAAATTCTTGCGAAGATTTCAGGACCAAATGCAAGGGAAAGAACAACTCCACCAACTGCAGAAGAAGAGGAGTAACGTCCACCGATAAAGTCATCCATGAAGAATGCTTCTAAGTAATCATCGCTCTTTGCTAAAGGAGATGTCTCACTTGTTACAGCAAGCATATGATTTGCAGGATTTAATCCAGCCTTTGTTAAGGCATCTTTTACGAAAGCTTCATTTGTCAATGTTTCCAAAGTTGTTCCGGATTTAGATACAACGATGAAAAGAGCGTGAGCTAAATCTGTAGATTTTAAAACTGCAGCAGCATCATCAGGATCTACGTTGCTGATAAACTTCGCTTCCATCTTAGCAACACCGTTCTCTTTAGCCCAGTTCTCTAATGCGATATATAAAGCACGAGGACCTAAGTCACTTCCACCGATACCAATCTGAACAACAGTTGTGAACTTCTCACCAGCAGCGTTAGTAATTTCACCGGCATGCACTTTATTAGCAAAATCTGCGGCTTTCTGCTGCTGGGAAACATAGAAATCACGTTTGTTTACACCGTCAACAACAACATCTTTACCTAACTGTCTACGTGCTAAATGATGAAGAACAAGACGTTTTTCACCGGTATTGATCACAGCACCGTTATATAATTCTTCAAATTTATCAGCGAGCTGTGATTCTTCTGCTAATTCTGCCAGCGCAGCCAAAACAGTGTCATCTACCTGCTTTGCAGCATAGTTAAAGCTAAGTCCCTCTGCCATAGGTGCGGAATATTTTGCTACACGTGTAGCACCATTCTCTCCGCTCATAGCTTCTTTAATGTTTACGTGGTTTTTCAGTCCGGCAAGTTTCTTATAAGATGCCAGAGTGTCAAGATTGTTCCAAGTTGCCATAAATAAATCCTCCTTAGTTAATGTGGTTATACATTAAGCTTAAATAAAATTAAGAATGCAAAATATAATAATGCATTCAAAATTTCTTAACATAATTATACTAAAAAAAATTTCCAATTGCAATGGATTATTTACTATTTAATTCATTAGAGAAAACAATCGAAAAAAGAAATACTACCATATCCCATCTGCTCTGTAGTCGCTGTGCCTAAGATGCTCATCCGCATCTTAAACACGCTCCGAAGCCGCATCTGGGATACGGTAGTATTTCTTTTTTCTGTGTGTTGGCTCCAGAAGGAATGAATGCAATAGTCTTTGGGAGGAATAAGGGGGAGAGGTCAGAAGACTACTGCTTACTCGGAAGATGTATCATCCAGAAGATTAGGTACTCTTTTTAACGAACAGTAAAAATAAAGGGGGTTGTCATTTTACAAAAAAGTACAGAAATCGCCTTTATATTTATCGTACATTCTAATTCAAGAACGCCGAGGCATTCTTGCCGCGAGATGTGCGTTATATATAACGTATAGCATACGTTTTGAGAAAAAATGATATATTGCGACAATATAATGATAAAATTATTATGTACAGTGATAGGTTTCGGTATCATCTTATCATCAGTGAAACTTGAAAGAAGGTTCAGCATAGTGGAAATAGCATCAGAATAAGCCACGACCTTCTGTCCCCTTCCCCATCTCTTTCCCAAAGACTATTGCATTCATTCCTTCTGGAGCCAAAACACAGAAAATAAAAAGAATAGACCATAACAAATGTAATGTGAGAACAAGTAAAAATGCCGAACAGGCATTTTCTACGCAGTGATATCTTTACATTTGTTATGGTCTATTCTTTTTATTTTCGTCTGTTTTCTCTCAATGAATTAAATAGTTATTTGCAAAATATCCATTTTGTGTTATCAGAATATTCTTCTTTATATTTATACCCAAGTTCATCAAATTGTTTCATTTCCTCTGGATTTTCAATCTGATGCTCTGCCATATAACGTACGAGGGAACCTCTTGCCATCTTTGCATAAGTTCCTTTTTCTTTTATTTTCCCATCAATTATTTCTCCGAATACACAGGTTGTGACCTGTACATTTTTTGGAATATATTTCAAAACACTTTTACTGTATTCTTTTGAGGCAAGGTTAATGAGACAATCACAGTCTTTTAATATATAGTCTGCTAATTTTTGCCCCCAAAAGTCGTATAAATTATTTATTTTTTCATTATGAAAACGTGCCTGCATTTCTAGTCGATACGGAATTACCCCGTCAAACGGACATAGTACACCGTAAAAGCCGGATAAGATCCTCAAATGCTTTTCTAACCATATAAAAGCCTGTTCTTCAAATACTGCCGGTGCCATGTATTTATACTGAATTCCCTCATAAGAAAGAACCGCCGGACTTAGATTTTGCTTTAAGTTTCCTGTTTGAAGCTGTTGCTCATTTTCCTGTACAAGCTTGTCACTGCATTTCCATAGATTTTTTAATTCCTCCAAAGACATATTTTTCATATAAGAAAAAAGAGTTTGAGCCTCATTTATAAAAAATGGTATATTTTTGTAGGATAAAATGTCATTTCTTACATTCATTTTTTTTGCCGGGGAAATAATTATTTTCAACATGGGTAGTTTCCTCATACTTTCTGATCATTCATCTAAAGGAACTATACTATATATTTGCCAAAATTACTATGGATTCATTTAGAATAATATACGACCGTTTGTAAACTATTGAATACAATCCTTTTGGAGCCAACAAACAGAAAATAAAAAGAATAGACCATAGGAAAAGAAATGCGAGAGCAGATAAGTGTAATCTTCTGACAGAGATACCTTTCGAGCAAGCAGTAGTCTTCTAGTTTCTCCCCCTTATCCATCTAACAACTATTGAATACATTCCTTCTGGAGCCAACAAACAGAAAATAAAAAGAATAGACCATAGGAAATGTAATGTGAGAGCAAGTAAAAATGCCGAACAGGCATTTTCTACGCAGCGATATCTTTACATTTCCTATGGTCTATTCTTTTTATTTTCGTCTGTTCTCTCTCAATGAATTAAATAGAAAGAAAATAGTGGGAGAATAAAGCAGCTAAGACGGCTCCGACAAATGGAGCGATGCCAGGTACGAGCAGACCGTACTGCCAGTCATTGTCCGCTTTATTTTTAATAGGAAGTAACTGGAATGCAAGACGAGGACCTAAGTCTCTTGCCTGATTCATAGCAAATCCGGTTGTTCCGCCAAGTCCCATACCAACGGCCCAGACGATAAGTCCAACACCGATAGGAAGCTGTTTTTCGTAATTTGTTGCGACAGCCAGGATAGCAGTCAGAAAAACAGCAGTTGCGATTGTCTCGACTAGGAAGTTACGTGGAAGATTTCTACAGTTTGGATTTGTAGAAAAAATGTTTCGAATAGCAATCGGGTCTATTTTTCCTTCACTTGCTTTAAAATGGTCAGCATACATAACATAAACAACGAGTGCGCCAAATAAAGCACCAAGAAACTCAGCAATACAATAAGGAATAAAGCTGCTCCAGGGAATCATGCCAAGAATTGCCTGACATAATGCCATGGCAGGGTTAATGCAGACACCACCAAAGATAAACAGGGTAACAGAAATACCAAAAGCCCAGGTGGTGATGGCAAAAATGTGTCCGCTTCCATGGTATTTTGTTTTGGCAAGGACTTCATCACAGTGTACGCCGACACCGAATAAAATCATAAGGGCTGTTCCTAAAAATTCAGCCATAAGAGAATGTAACATAACGATTTTTTCCTTTCTTCTCTTTCGTTTTATAAAATTATTTATAGCATTTTAATAAAAAAGTCTGAAATAATCTATTTTGATAATGATAGTCGCTGAGGATGCTAATATTAAAAATTAGATATTAACAACAACGCCTAAACCATCAGGAATAACAGCAACTTTTGCATCATTTCCTTTGATTTTAAATGCCATAGCAAGAGCTTCATCTACATTAGAAGCAAGTTCCATATGCATATCTTTTACGAGTTTTGGGTCAACAAGATCAGATACCATAATAACTTTATGGTGTGCCAGGATACGGGCAAAAATCTGTGAAGTCCACTGATCTGGTACGGTTTCCAGACGAGGAGTATGGATTGCTTTTTGCTCAAATTCTTCTGGATCTTTTACATCAGCAATGTTATGGTAGAAACCAACTCCGCCATGACCATCGCGGCATCCGGCGATCATAATAATGATTCCATCATCAGGAAGAGTAGCTTCTGCAGCAGTCATACCTTTGATAGCCTGATAAATGTTCTGGTCAAGAGGATAACCGCCGTTAGTGGAAATAGCGATATCACAATTTACTTTGTTTACGCTTGCAAGAGAACGAACAAAATCACAGCCTTTTTCATGAGCAGTTTCCATATCTCCGGCAAAAGAACCAATAATCTCGTGATTTCCATTTAATACAACATTAACGATAAAAGCAAGGTTGGCTGTTCTTGCAGCATAAACCATATCTTCGTGAATTAAATTATGACAGAGATTACCCGGGCGGGATTTTTTGTCATTAATAAATTCTCCGCTGTGATTAGCCATAATTGTTTTATAGGAAGCAATACCTGGTAAAACAGACTTTCTTCCACCAGAAAAACCTGCAAAAAAGTGAGCTTCGATAAAACCTTCAGAAATCAACAGGTCAGCTTCTGCTGCAATTTTATTAATAATGCAGTCACCGCCACTTGGCAGAACACCAATCTTTTTCATAGAAGCATCATCCGTAGAAATATGCATAACAATTTCTTCATTAGCAACGATTTCTTCGCCGTATTTATCAACTAATTCCTCATGGGTACTAGGACGATGGAAACCAGTTGCAACAAGAATACGGATTCGCGCATCAGGGGATACAGAACGGATTCTTCTTAAAAGAATCGGAGTAATAATTTTTGATGGAACAGGACGTGTATGATCAGAACTGATAATGACGATATCCTTTTTTCCTTTTGCCAGTTCCTCCAATGATTTCGAACCGATTGGGTTGTCTAAAGACTGTTCTACCAGTTCTTTCTCAGAAAGTTTGGTGGTGTACTCAGACTGTTTTCCTTCCAAAACACCTGCAAGATTTTTCTCAGACAGGCTGATTTTCATTTCTCCTTTATCGTAAGGCACGTTCATTTCAAACATTTTAAAATCCTCCTTAAAAACTTAGATATGTGCGAGTACATTTTCTTAACAGGAAGTTATTTTATGCAAAATAAATGTCTCTGCAAACCACATTTCGTGTTAATAAAATGTGATAACAAAAAATATTATCAAATGTTACTAACATCTGTTAAAAATATGATATACTTTTGTAAGAAGAAAGGATGAAAAAAATGGAACATGAATATTTGCTAGAGTTTTTAGAGAAAAAAGACATTCCGATAGTACATAAGGCGCGCCATGCATATCTTACTTATTATGGTTTTGAGCAGCAAAGTACTTATGTATTAAAAGAAGGTGTAGTGAAAACAAGTATTATCCTAAGAGATGGAAGAGAGTTTAACATTTCCTACTTAAAGGCTCCTAATATCATTTCATTATTAAAAGACGAAGTAAGCCAGTATACTTCTGCACCATTTAATGTACGAGTAGAAAGTGAATCAGCCGTATTTTACAAAATTCCTCGTGTAACTTTCTGGGAATACGTTAATAAAGATAAAAAACTTCAAGATTATATTAATGCCTACTACAGAGAAGAACTTTCACAGGCAATCTATCGTCAGCAGCTTATGACAATGAATGGAAAAACAGGAGCAGTATGTGCGTTCCTGTACTTGCAGATTGAACCATTTGGAAAGAAAATGAAAGAAGGAATTCTTATTGATTTTCAGATTACCAACGATGATATTGCAGGATTTTGTGGAATATCTACACGAAATAGCGTCAACCGTATTTTACGTGGATTAAGAGAGAATGGAGTCATCTCAGTAGAAAATCAGAAAATACTCATAAAAGACAAAGAATACCTTGAACAATATATGCAAGGATAATATAGATTTGGTATAGACGAAAAAAGGAAAAATGCCCTATCCCATCTGCTCTGTAGTCGCTGTGTTTAAAATGCTCGTCCGCATCTTAAACGCGCTCCGAAGCCGCATCTGGGATATGGCATTTTCCCTTTTTTCTGACTATTATCTAAATCTAAAGTTGGTGAGAATGGGAATTCTCCAGAAGGATATGATTTTCTAAGTTTGATTTTATTGTGCTACACGAAACTCTTTGTTTTTGAGGCAAAATTCCGCAGTGCAAAGTCACACAATGCAATACTTATAAAACTTCCATTTTTGTTAGAATTTCCTTATAATTCGGCAGGAAATTCTATTATAGCGAGTGCCTAACCTAATCCTACAAAATCAGTTAACTATGGATTTAGATTAGACAGAAAAAAGAAAAAACAATATATCCCAGATGCGTCTTCGGAGCGTATTTAAGATGCGGATAAGCATTTTAAATACAGCGACTACAGAGCAGATGGGATATATTGTTTTTTCTTTTTTCGTCTGTATTAAATCTAGAAATCAGACTTATTTAGCTGTGGCAGTCTCTTTATGTGCTGCTTTCATTTTATCATACTGAGCGAAGAGTCCTGCCAGTAATGTACCGGAAATGGAATGCCATACACAGGAAACAGCGCAGATAATTGCGGATTCTGGTGTAGAAGCAAACTGTGCAGTTGTTGTTGCAAGGTTTGTTGCAAGACCTGCATTCTGCATTCCAACTTCGATAGAGATTGTTCTTTTCTTTGCAGTATTCATTCCAGTAAGGCGACCGGCACAATATCCGAAGAAATATCCGAGACCGTTGTGAAGAAGAACTGCAACGAAGATTACGACTCCAGACTGGAAGAATTTTGAACCCTGGGAAGAGATAACTCCGCCAACAACGCAGGCAAGACCAAGAACAGCAATGCCTGGCATAACTTTTTGTACTTCTTTAAATGTTTTATTTTTACCTAATGCATAATTTAATACAAAACCAATTGCTACAGGTACGATAACGGTTTCAATGATAGAAA
The DNA here is from genome assembly GCF_009697165.1 of Anaerobutyricum soehngenii. NCBI lineage: Bacteria > Bacillati > Bacillota > Clostridia > Lachnospirales > Lachnospiraceae > Anaerobutyricum > Anaerobutyricum soehngenii. Next base: position 154,501 of record NZ_VULP01000003.1, read on the forward strand.
TAAACATTGGAAGTCCATGAATCGTAATTTTTGCCCCACTTGCAAGAAGTGAAACCATGAGTGGTGTCATAACTGGGGAGAGAATAGTAGATACTGTCGTCATTCCAACAGAAAAAGCAACATCTCCGCCACAAAGATAAGACATGATATTGGAAGATACTCCACCAGGACAACAGCCTACAAGAATCAGTCCAAGTGCGATTCCAGCAGGAAGGTGTAGTAATTTTGTAATAAAAAATGCTAAAAACGGCATAATTAAATATTGTGCAATGGCTCCGATACAGATGTCAAATGGTCTTTGTGCCAGAATCTTAAAATCATCAGTTGTAAGAGTAAGTCCCATACTAAACATGATAACACCAATGATAATAGACTGACTTGTAAATTTATTAGCTACCGGGTCAGTGAATAATTGGAAATTAACCCAGCCCATCAATGATGGAAGGAAAAATGTGATTACTGCGATGGCGATTACAACGATAGATGTGTAATCTGATAAAAATTTGCTGAATTTTTGTAATTGTTTCATACTTATGTTACCTCCTGATGTGCCTCACCGCTTTTGATATTATTCGTTGTATTACCAAGAAAACAAAAAATCCCTTCTCAGAAAAAACTGAAAAGGGACGAAAAAAATCCGCGTTACCACCCAAATTCTGTAATAAAATTACAGCTCTTAACGTACTATCATACGCTTTCCTTTTAACGGAGGATTCCGGCGAGACTTACTGATTAAAAATTTAAGTAATGTTCAGTCCGCATCTTAGAGAGGATATCTGTCATTGAAAGTGTACCTGCTCACACCAAACGCAGGCTCTCTGAAACGCCTTATTCAAAAACAGCATTGTTCTCTTCAACGAATTTCGGTGAAGTTTATGTATTTGATGAACCTCATTATAGTCCGATTTTTTGAAATGTCAAGAGAAAAATTGTCTTAAATTTAATACAGAAGCATATTTTGAGGTAAAACTAATTTTGAAGGATACAGTGGTGCACCTTGTCATAATAGCTTATAAAGCGTATAATAAATAAAAAAATATGCAGTTTTTAATGAGGTGCTTTGCAAAAAAAGGAGAGATACTATTATGTTTAACATTTTTAATTCGGAGAGTCTTTGGGTTGGAACAGACATGGAGATGTTTAATAAAATACGTACAAGATTAGAACAAGAAGGAATTCCCTATAAATATAAAACAAAAAACCATTTATCACAGACGATGTTTCCGGCAGAAGGAACATTAAGAAGTCGAATGGGAAGCTTGGGAAATGATGTGAATCAAATGATAGAATATGAGATCTTGGTACATAAAAAAGATTATGAAAAAGCAAAAAAATACTAATTTATAGATTGCGTATAGACGAAAAAAGAAATAATACCATATCCCATCTGCTCTGTAGTCGCTGTGTTTAAAATGCTTATCTGCATCTTAAACATGCTCCGAAGCCGCATCTGGAATATGGTATTATTTCTTTTTCTGTTCTTTGGCTCCAGATGAGGAATCTTTTCTTATGGTGAAATACTTCTTTAATTAAAAATCATAATCTTCCGAAGAATCCCCTTCTCTTTCCAATATAAATCATTAATTTGTTATTTGTTATTAAACTGTCAGCCGCTAAAATAAAATTTCCTGCTGAATTGTAAGAAAACTATGGTAAAGAACAAAGAATTGTTATAAGTATTGTATTTTGTGACTTTGCGCTGTGGAATTTTGACTTTGAAAACTTCGGACTCATTTTTCCGAAGTTTTCGTTTTTTGAGGCAAAATGAAACGTTTAGCGCAACGGAACAAAATCAAACTTATAACAATTCTTTATTTTTTAGAAGACTTCTTACAATTCAGCTCAATATCTTCTATTAAAGCGGTGTCTGTGTCCTCAGCAAATTAGTATTTAATCCCCCCATCTTCATCAACTGTGGATTTGGAATAGTCAGAAAAAAGAAATACTGCCCTATCCCAGATGCGGCTTTGGAGCGTGTTTAAGATGCGAGCGAGCATTTTAAACACAGCGACTACAGAGCAGATGGGATAGGGCAGTATTTCTTTTTTCGTCTATACGAAATCTACAAAGCTGGCCCACAGGTATCTCGTATAGTGAGTCTGCATGGAAGGGTCATTCTTACAGGCATATTGTAAGCTAATTTGGTATTGCTTTCTGCGAGAAGCTGGATATAGTGGGCAGCAAATTGCCCCATAAAATCCGCAGGGGCATAGATCGTTGTCAATGGTGGGTTGGAGAACTTTGCTACATTAATGTCGTCAAATCCTATGACGGAGATATCTTCTGGAATACGATATCCTTTTTGATAAAGAGCACGCATTGCGCCAATGGCAATAGGATCACTGGCAGCAAAGACAGCGCTGGGAAGAGTTCCTGCATCAATAAGCTCCATCATCATCTGGTATCCTGCATCAGCAGAAAATTCAGTTTCTTTTAAGTAAGGTTCATAAGTAATATGATGTTCTTTGCAATAGCGGATAAAGGTATCTTTTCTTTGCTCAAAATAGACAGTATCATCGTTTAAATATTCTTTTCCGCCAAGATAAGCGATGGAAGTATGTCCAAGATCGGAAAGATAATCAAGGGCATCAATAACGGCCTGCTCAAAATCGAGAGATATCGTATTACAATTGATTTTTGAGGTCTGCATATCTACAAAAATGACATTGGGGGTGATAGATTCAAAAAGTTGAATCTGTTCAGCATTAAACTTACCGATACAGATAAGTCCCTGAACATCATGGAGGGCATTGATATAATCGGGATCACTTTGAAAAGCACGTCGAATTTCGAGATTCTCTGTCATACAGTATCGTTCAATGCCGCTTCGTATTGCCTGATAATAAGGATCTTCTAGTTCTTGAAATAAAGTAACCCATTGGAAGATGCCGATTACTGTTTTTGAAGAAGGTGCAGTCTTTTTTTTATAATTTAATTCCTGGGCGATTTCTAGTACGCGTTCTCTTGTCTTGGTAGTGACACTCAAGGTTTCATCCTGATTCAGAATACGAGATACGGTAGCAGAAGACACGCCGGCTTTTTTTGCAATATCTTTCAGTGTTGCCATAAGAATAGCACTCCTTTTCGTGTGTTTATTATATTAAGTATTAAAGTAAATGCAAATAAAACGATTGTGATTTTGAAACGAATATACCAGGTTATATTGATCAGAATCATGCGAAGTCTTAGGTGCATTCGATTTGATTTTTATGAGTAGTTACAGTATATCAAATTTTATGGAACAGGTGAAGAAAAAATTACTAAAAATATAGTAAAACATTTAGTAAAGATTTCTCTTGATAAATTTACTAAAATACTTTACTATATAAATAACACGAGAAGAACGACTGGAAAGAACAGACGGACATGTGTGTATTGCAAGGTATAGTGAGTATAGTAACCGTAGGAATCAGGAATGAAGAAGGGTCGGATTTTAAGAAAAGGAGTTTAAGGTAATTATGAAAACAACAGAATTAAAAGCAGGGTTTCAGAGCGGAAAGTATGCAGAATTATTGAAAGATATTTATATTGATGAAAGTGTCTTAGAATATCAGAAAGGACGCTATGTTAAGGCAATTGAAAGTTTTGAAGAACTGTTTGGAGTAAAAGACGTAGAAATCTACAGTGCACCGGGAAGAAGTGAGATCGGAGGAAATCATACAGATCACCAGTGTGGAAGAGTTCTCGCTGCATCTATTAATTTAGATGCGATCGCAATTGTAGCAAAAAAAGAAAGTGGTATTGTTTTAAAATCAGAAGGATATCCAATGATCAATGTTTCTTTAGCAGATCTTCTCCCAACAAAAGAAGAAGAAGGAACATCCGCTGGTCTGATTCGTGGTGTTGCTGCAAGATTAAAAGAAGAAGGATATGAAATTGGTGGATTTGAAGCATATGTGACAAGTGATGTTTTAAATGGAGCAGGAATGTCTTCCTCTGCCGCATTTGAGGTGCTGATAGGTAATATTTTATCCGGTCTTTATAATGAGGGAAAGATTTCTCCAGTATTAATCGCCCAGGCAGGACAGTATGCGGAAAATGTTTTCTTTGGTAAACCATGTGGTTTGATGGATCAGATGGCATCTTCCGTTGGAAATCTTATTTTTATTGATTTTGCTGATGTGAAGAATCCTGTAATTAAAAAGGTAAATGTAAATTTTGAAGATTTTAATCATAGTTTATGTATTGTTGATACAAAAGGATCTCATGCAGATTTAACAGATGAGTATGCAGCAATCCCGGAAGAGATGAAAAGAGTAGCAGCATATTTTGGAAAAGAAATATTAAAACAGGTTGATAAGAATGAATTCTATACTAATATTCCTGAAATAAGAAAGGTTGCAGGAGATAGAGCCGTACTTCGTGCAATGCACTGGTTTGAGGAAACAGATCGTGTTATTGACCAGGTAAATGCATTAGAAGAAGAGAATTTTGAGGAATTCAAGAAGTTAATTAAATCTTCTGGAGATTCTTCATTTAAATATCTTCAGAATGTATATTCTGTGAAAAATCTTTCCAGACAGGAGATGGCTGTTGGATTAGCATTAAGTGATGTAATCTTAAAAGGAAAGGGAGTAAGTCGTGTTCATGGTGGAGGATTTGCCGGAACGATCCAGGCATTTGTTCCAAATGATATTGTTGATATTTATAAGAAAAATATGGAAGATATTTTTGGTGAGGATGCCTGCCATGTATTAAAAATCAGAAAATACGGTGGAATGAAAGTTTTATAGAATTTTCCAGGAGGAATGAAAAGTGGGATTAACAAAGAATATTAAAAAGATTGTTGCCTATGGTATCAGTGCAAGATTAATTCAGCCGGAAGACGAGATCTTTATGATAAATCAGTATCTGGATTTATTTGGTTTAGATGAATATGATGATCCGGATATTGATGGTGAGAAGATTGTTCTTGTGGATATTTTAAATGCCCTGACAGATGAGGCATTTGAAAAAGGTATCATTCAAAGTGATGATATTGTAACAAGAGATTTATTTGATACAAAGCTGATGGGAATCATGACACCGCGACCAAGTGCTGTACAGAAGACATTTAATACTTATTATGAAAAAGGTCCGAAGTATGCTACAGATTATTTTTATGAACTCAGTGAAAACAGCAACTATATAAGAAAAGACCGTATTCAGAAAGACAAGAAGTGGACAGTGGATAGTCCATATGGTGTTATTGATATTACGATTAATCTTTCAAAACCAGAAAAAGATCCTAAGGCGATTGCAGCAGCAAAGAACGCAAAACAGAGTGCGTATCCAAAGTGCCAGCTTTGCATAGAGAATGAAGGATATGCAGGAAGAATGAATCATCCGGCAAGACAGAATCACCGTATTATTCCAATTACTATTCATGGAAGCAGATGGGGATTCCAGTATTCTCCGTATGTCTACTATAATGAGCACTGTATCGTTTTAAATGGTGAGCATACGCCAATGCAAATAAATAGAGATACATTTGCTAAGTTATTTGATTTTATTCGCCAGTTCCCACATTATTTTGTAGGTTCTAATGCAGATCTGCCAATCGTTGGAGGATCTATCCTTACCCACGATCATTTCCAGGGAGGACATTATACTTTTGCAATGGAACGTGCAGAAATGGAGCAGGAATTTACAATTCCAGGATATGAAGATGTAACAGCAGGTATTGTACACTGGCCATTATCCGTAATACGAATCCGACACAAAGATTCGGAACGTCTTATTGAACTTGCAGATCATATTCTTAAGAAATGGCGTAATTACAGCGATCCGGAAGCATTTATCTTTGAACAGACCAATGGAGAGCCACATAATACGATTACGCCGATCGCAAGAAGAAGAGGAGAAGAATACGAGCTTGATCTCACATTAAGAAATAATATCACAACAGAAGAAAGACCACTTGGTGTATATCACCCAAGAGCAGAATATCATCATATTAAGAAAGAAAATATTGGTCTTATTGAGGTTATGGGGTTGGCTGTCCTTCCATCACGTCTTAAAAAAGAAATGGAAAGTCTGGCAGAATGTCTTGTGAACAAAAAAGATATTGCTTCTGTAGAAGAATTGAAGAAACATGCAGCTTGGGTGGAAGGATTCTTACCAAAGTATACGGAAATCACACAAGAGAATGTATGGAATATTCTTGAAAAAGAAGTTGGAGAAGTTTTCGTAAAAGTATTAGAAGACGCAGGTGTATATAAATGTACTGAAGAAGGAAGAAAAGCATTTATGCGTTTTGTGAATACACTCTAATCTTGATGTAGTCTTGATTTATCTCAGTCGAGAAGACTCCCACCTCTTTCAGGTGGTGAGTGACTGCTCGACTTGAATGAAAAAAGAAAAGAACGAGAAATAAAAAATATACTATAGTATCTGTGACAGTAGTTTCAGAATGGAGAATGTTTCATAGCATTTTTCATTGGAATGGAACTCGCAGTTGCTATAGTATATTTTTTTATATAATCCTGGATAGCTTAAAAAGGCAGGAAAGGATTCCAAAAGACGCTGCATTGTGGTATAAAGAAGTTATAAAAATAAATGGAGTTATAAAAATAAATGGGGAGTGTTTGAATATTCATGATGACAGAAGAGTATAAAGAGGAATATAAAAAAGCAAGAAAAGCAGCAATGAAGCAGTATCGTACCTGTGCATCAAAAGGCTGGTCTTTATATCCACCGGTGTTAGATGAAGTATCTGCATATGTAAAAACAGCAGGTGAGGAAGTACTTGGAGAAATGGAAATACCCCTTTCGCTTGTGACAGGAACAAGAACTGCCGGCAGGCAGAATGCATTCAGTAAAGATTTTCTTCCGATTCTTCCGGAAAACAGTGAATTTGCAAGAAAGTGGATTACACTGTATGAGGCGCAGATGGAAGAAGGGATTCGTGACCCAATTTTAGTTTATGAATTCATGCATCAGTTTTATGTGCAGGAAGGAAATAAAAGGGTTAGTGTTATGAAGTATCTCGATGCCTCGCGTATTATGGCAAAAGTTATTCGTGTCATACCAGAAAAAACAGATGACCCGTCTGTAAAGCTTTATTATGAATTTATGGAATTTTATCGTAGTACAAAAATATATGATATTGTCTGTAAACAGCCGGGAAATTATGCAAAACTACTGGAACTTATGGGAAAAGAACGGAACGAAGCCTGCAGTGACGAGGAACGGAAGAAGTTAGGAAGTCTTTTTTATCATTTTTCTTCCATATATCATGCGAATGCAGCTGCAAGAAATGAAGGAGAGGTGCTGTCAGCAGGAGATGCCTTTTTGATTTATCTGGGTATTTTTTCTTATGAAGAAGCAATCAGTAAGCCAGCCTCAAAGCTTCGGGAAGAAATTCTTAAAATGTGGAAAGAGTTTGTTCCAGCAAAGGAGGCAGAGCCAGTAAAGCGATTATTAGAGCCAGAAGATAAGAAGCCGGCATTTTGGAGTAAGCTGTTAAACTCCACACAAAAATTATCCATCGCCTTTGTCTATGACAAGAAGCCGGATACATCAAGCTGGTTATATGCACATGAACTTGGCAGACTGCATCTTGAAGAAGTCTTTCCAGAAAAAGTAGAAACAAGATGTTATATCGGAGATGTGGAACAGGCAGCGTCAGATGGAAATCAAGTCATATTTACGACAACACCGCTCTTAATGCCAGACAGTTTAAAAGCATCTTTAAAATATCCAGAAGTACAGATTCTTAACTGTTCTTTAAATTATGCATGGAAATCCATACCAACTTATTATGCGAGAATGTATGAGGTAAAGTTCTTAACCGGACTGATTGCCGGTTCGATGGCAAAAGGAGAAAATATTGGTTACGAGGCAGACTACCCGATTTATGGAAGTATCGCCAATATCAACGCATTTGCCATTGGCGTTGCGATGGTTAATCCAAACATTAAAATTTATCTGAACTGGACTTCAGGAAAAGAGGATAAAAAAACAGCAGATACAGAGCAGCTTGCAGTTGTTTCTGCAAAAGATATGATTTCCGCTGACGGATACAATCGGCGTTTTGGTCTTTATTCTAATAAGAACGGTGAGATTTTAAATATAGCAACTAGTGTTCTTGATTGGGGCATTTTCTACGAGAAAATCATACAACAGATGCTAGACGGTACATGGAAGAGGGTATCAGACAAAGAGACTGTTTCAAGGAATTACTGGTGGGGGCTTTCTGCCGGAGTGGAAAGCCTCATTTGTTCCTCGCAGATGCCTTATGGAACAAAGCGCCTTGTAAATACTTTTCAGAATCTTATCATAGAAGGAAGTTTTCATCCGTTTGAGGGTATATTCTATGATAAAAATGGCAAAGAATACGGCAAAAAGGACACAATATTAAGTAATGAAGAAATTATCACAATGGATTGGCTGTTCTCCAATATTGTAGGAGAGATTCCTGCAAAGTATGAATTAAAAGAACAGGCAAAACCAATCGTAGAGCTTCAGGGAGTGAAGGGAGAAAAAGAATGAATATCCTTGTAATTGCAGACGAAGAAACGCCATCTTTATGGGACTATTTTCGCCCGGAAAAATTGAAGGATGTTGATTTGATTTTATCCTGCGGAGATTTAAATCCGAAATATCTTTCCTTTCTGGCAACCTTTTGTAAAGGACCAGTACTTTATGTACATGGCAATCATGATGACCGCTACGAGAAAACCCCGCCCGAGGGGTGCATCTGCATAGAAGATAAAATCTATGAATATAAAGGTATCCGAATTATGGGGCTTGGTGGTTCTTATCGTTACAGCCCGGGAATCAACCAATACACAGAAAGAAAGATGCGAAATCGTATTTTTAAAATGTGGTTTCCACTTTGGCGAAAGAAAGGATTCGACATTCTACTTACCCATGCGGCAGCTTATGGCGTAGATGATGCCAATGACTGGGCGCATATGGGATTTGAATGTTTTGTGAAATTGTTAGACATATACCATCCGAAGTATTATATACATGGACATATTCATTTAAATTATGGCGGGGGACATACTCGCAGACAGCAATATGGCGAGACAGAAATTATTAACGGATATCAGTTCCATAAATTTGAATATGAAACAGGAAAGGAAATAAAGATGCTTTAGATGCTTCTCTGCTCAATTATACAGGGGCATTCTTGAAGTTAAAAGACAGAATCACTGCGCATCCTCGCGGAGCGTTTATCTCAGTCGGAGATTAGACTCGCACTGAGACAAATTTGCTGTCACTCACCACCGGAAAGAGGTGGGAGTCTTCTCGACTGAGATAAAATTCTCTTGCAAATAGAAGAAAAATAGAGTATCTTGAGAGAGATTGACAATTAGAAGACAGGTGACAAAGCTTTTCTCATAAAAATAAGTACAGAAGAGCTTTGGAAGTACAATAATACTGTCAGGAGGTATATCGTTATGTTAAATAATTTTTCTGTGTCTGAACGAAAGGTGGCGATTATTGGAGCAGGATTTGTAGGAGCATCGATTGCATATGCACTTACAATACGCAAGCTTGCAAGGGAAATCGTTTTAATTGATATTCACGAGGAAAAAACAATTGGGGAAGCCTTAGATATTCAGCATGGTATTCCGGATATGGGAATCTCTTCAGTAAGGGCAGGAACTTATGCCGACTGTAAAGATTGTGATCTGATTATCATTACTGCTGGAAGAAATCGAAAGCGTGGAGAGAGCCGCCTTGATTTGATTGCAGGAAATTCGGCTATTTTAAAAGATGTTGTAGGTCAGATGAAGCCTTATTATACAAAAGGTGTGATCATGATTGTAAGTAACCCGGTAGATGTGCTCGTATATCAGTGTACAAAGTGGATGGGACTTTCGAATGGAATGGTATTTGGAACAGGATGCATATTGGATTCTTCTCGTTTTACACGCTTGATTGCTGATTATACGCATTTAAATACCGAGGTCGTAAAAGCGACAATCGTAGGAGAACATGGAGATGCACAGATTCCGATTTGGAGTCGTGCTTCGATTGCGGGAGTACCATTACAGGAATATTGCGAGAATGTAGGTCTTAAGTGGGATGAAGAGATTCGAAAAGAAATAAGTGATAAAGTAAGAGAGATGGGTGCAACGATCATAAAAGGAAAAGGAAGAACACATTATGGGATTGCAACCTGTGTCTGCTATCTGGCTGAAGCCGTTTTGAATCAGCGGCTTACAATCGCGCCGGTGTCCACAATGTTTCAGGGTGAATATGGCATAGAAGATGTCTGTCTTAGTGTCCCTTCAATTATTGGCGTAAATGGTGTGGAAAAACGTCTGGAAGAGAGGTGGGAAGAGGAAGAATTTCAAGCATTCCGTCAAGCAGCGGATAAGATGAAGAAAGTTTTGAAAACACTGTAGTATTAGTTTTAGAATTACGGGAACAGCTTCAGAATTACGGGCGTAGTAGTAATTCGTGACATCATATGATAATATCATAATATGATTATAAGACAGGAGGAACAAATGAGAGTATCGAGTGATTTCAGAGAGGTGGCAAGAAGAGCTCTTTCGGGTAAATGGGGTTCGGCAGTACTTACGACCTTAGTAGCATCTATATTAGGTGCAGATATTGCAATGGCTGGCGGTCCAAGTGTATCAAGAGTTACAAACTATGTAAGTAACACGATGGGGAAGGGAGGTAGTGATCATTCATATAGCACACAGTTATCTTCCCTGTCGGTAACTACACTGACATATATTTTTGGTGCTGTTATGGCGATTACAGGTTTAATAATTATAATAGGATTAGTGCAGTATGTCATAGGAAGTTTTGTTTCGCTTGGATTAATTCAGTATAATCTGGATTTGATTGATGGCAGAGATGCAGAGCTTAGTCAGATCTTTTCAAAGGCTTCCATGTTTGGAAAAGCATTCTGGCTTAGACTTCGAATGAGTATTTTCACATTTTTATGGAGCTTACTGTTTATTATTCCGGGAATTATCAAAGCTTACTCTTATAGTATGTCAGGATTTATCTTGACAGAGAATCCAGAAATGACTGCAGAAGAAGCCATGGAAGTTTCTATGAAGATGATGAAAGGAAATAAATGGCGTTTGTTCTGTTTGGAGTTTAGCTTTATTGGATGGAATATTCTTGGGGTTTTAAGCCTGGGAATTGGAATGTTGTGGGTAACACCATATCAGAATGCAGCAGTTGCAGCATTCTACGATGAAATATCAAGAGAACCATTAAATTAAATATTGGCGTGTAGATTTTGCATAGACGAAAAAAGAAATAATACCATATCCCATCTGCTCTGTAGTCGCTGTGTTTAAAATGCTTATTCGCATCTTAAACACGCTCCGAAGCCGCATCTGGGATATGGTATTATTTCTTTTTTCTGATTATCGTAAATCTATAGTTGGTGAGCATGGGAATTGCCCAGAAGTCTATGGTTTTCATTAGAATGAACATCTCCAGAAAGGGATACTTTCTTACTCGATTGTATAAAAATTATATTTATCTATTCTTACCTTATGGAGAATTTTTCTCTGAGTAACTCTCATAATCTTCTGGCGAATCCTCTTCTCTTTCCAACAGAAATCACTAATTTGTTATCAAAACAGTCAGTCGCTGAAATAAAATTTTATGCTGAATTGTAAGAAAACTATAGTAAAAAAATCAAACTTATAACCATTCTTTTTTAGAGGATCTGGTACAAATCAGTTCAATATCTTCTGTTAAAGCGGCGTCTGCATCCACAGCAAATTAGTATTTAATCCCCATTCTCATCAATTGTAGATTTAGATTAGACAGAAAAAAGAAAAACTACCATATCTCAGATGCGGCTTCGGAGCGTGTTTAAGATGCAAATGAGCATCTTAAACACAGCGACTACAGAGCAGGTGGGATATGGTAGTTTTTCTTTTTTCGTCTACATTAAATCTACAAATCAGGATTACATTGTTTGTAAACGTTCTAAGATAAGCTTCTCAATATATTTTGGGGGCTTTTTTTCTTCTTCTTCCCACGCGAGCCATGTTTTTAATGGAAAACCAAGAAGTTTGGCAACTTCTTCTGGGGAGCGTTTGGTTTTTATTCTAGCTTCTTTGATTGTCATAAAAATATGTTTCTCCTATAAAAATGGTATTAGGGTTAAAAATCCTTTTGCAAGCAAGCTTGCATCGGCTTTCTGACCTTTTGACCTTGGTATCATAAAAATACTATACGTGGGTGTTGTTGATTTGTCAAATGAAAAGCGTATTCGATCGTATTTAGTTTGATGAAAATATTGATAGATGCGTTCGGAGAAAAGAAAAAAGGATTACTAAAAAATAAAATTATTGGTTGAAGATTACAAAAAAAGAAAATCTTATAGAATAACAGATTTTTATTAATTAGTACAGATAATTAATTGTTGAATTATAAAATAAAAAAATGAATTTATCATACTATTAAAAAAAATAAAATATAAAAATTACTCGCCACTTACAAATAATTACATTCCAAAATTTTCTTGTTTTGGTATAATAGTGACATAAAACACAGAACCACATAAGGATTCTGAAAGAAAGGAAATATAACTATGAGAATAATCATGAAAAGTGAGAGGCAAGTTGAAGGAGGTTTTAAGAAGTATTTGTTAAAATATGAGCTTATAGCGAATGGGTTTCCGAAAGATGAAGGAGAGGGAACATATTATGGAGTGACAGTGGAACAGTTTATCTGGTCGGAAGAAAAGGGAGTATGGGAGAGATACGATTCGGCAGAAGTAACAGGCTTTTCAGAATCTTTAAAGGAATCCATGTTGTTTTTTGAAAAGATTGTTAAAGGGGATGTTATGCCGGTATGTCTGGAGAATATTGTCGATGATTGGAAATCAGCCTTTTGTCTTGATAACAAAGAATCTGCATAGTGCTTGTGTGTGATTTTTATATTCAAGTCGAGCAGCCGCGAGACTTGGCGCGTGATTCTGGTCAGCGTAAGCTGACATATTCTTTACAGAATCACTGCGCATCCTCGCGGAGCGTTTATCTCAGTCGGAGATTGGACTCCCACTGAGGCAAATTTGCTGTCACTCACCACCGGAAAGAGGTGGGAGTCTTCTCGACTGAGATAAATACAACCGTATAGAAGAAAAAGTACCAATGAAATATTCTTCTATGATATAATCAAGTATAGTATGGCTTATATTATAGATTATATTTATAGAAGAGGAGGTGTCTTATGATCAAACATAAGGCGGTTTACCGTGGTGGAAGCGGAGAGATTATAGAGAAAAAGTCAAGATTTATTGCGAATGTTAAGAGCGTAGAGACTGTGGAGGAGGCACAGGCTTATATAGAGGAGATGAGAAAGAAGTACTGGGATGCTAGACATAATTGTTCTGCATTTTCAGTGGGAACAGAGCGTGTGATAACAAGATGCAGTGATGACGGAGAACCAGGTGGAACGGCAGGAAAGCCGATTCTTGAGGTGATATCCGGCAGTGGAATACATAATATTGTTGTTGTTGTAACAAGATATTTTGGTGGAACTTTGCTGGGAACAGGGGGGCTTGTAAGAGCGTATACCGATGCGACAAGAGCAGGGATAGAGAATTCAGACATCGTAGAGAAGATTCCAGGAAGAAGAGTAGATCTTGTTATGGAGTATACAGACCTTGGGAAGCTTCAATATTTGCTGGCGCAAAATGAAGTGCTTACGGAGGATACAGAGTATACAGACAAGGTTATTATTCATGCTCTTTTTTCGGAAGAGGATAAAGAAGGATTGAAGAAAAAGATAACGGAAGCAACTAGTGGTCGTGTGGCAGTGAGAGAAGGGGATGAAGTCTATTTTGGTACGGTTGGGGGAGAAGTGATTATATTTTAATTGCAGCCTGACTTGTAATCTGAATATAGAAAACCGGAAGATATGGTATGTATCTTCCGGTTCTTCAAAATAATATAATTATGCTTTTCCGTTTCTCTTAGCACGATAACGTGCAGTTGGATCAAGAATTTTCTTTCTGATACGAATATTCTTAGGTGTGATTTCAAGTAATTCGTCTGTATCAATAAAATCTAAAGCCTGCTCTAAGCTTAAAATTCTAGGAGGGCTTAATTTTAATGCATCATCAGAACCTGAAGCACGGGTGTTCGTAAGTTTCTTTGTTTTACAAACGTTCACTTCGATATCGTCTGTTTTTCCATTCTGACCGATAACCATGCCGGAATATACTTTTTCACCGGCACCTACGAATAATGTACCACGTTCCTGTGCACTGAAAAGACCATAAGTAACGGTTTCACCAGATTCATAAGCAATTAAGGAACCTTGTTTTCTATACTGGATATCTCCTTTATATGGACCGTATCCTTCAAATAAAGTATTGATGATACCGGTTCCTTTCGTGTCAGTCATAAAGTCACCGCGGTATCCAATCAAGCCTCTGGCAGGAATGGAGAACTCCAGGCGGGTTGAACCGCTTCCGGACATGGACATATTACGAAGTTCACCTTTACGCTGGCTTAACTTTTCAATGACTACACCGGAAAATTCTTCTGGAACATCGATAACAGCGGTTTCCATAGGTTCTAATTTTTTACCATTTTCATCGGTATGATAAAGAACTTCTGCTTTACTTACTGCAAATTCATAACCTTCACGACGCATGTTTTCAATAAGAACAGAAAGGTGAAGCTCACCACGACCAGATACTTTGAAAGAATCTGTGTTGTCCATTTCTTCTACACGAAGGCTGACATCTGTATTCAGTTCGCGTAACAGTCTATCACGAATATGACGGGAAGTTACAAATTTACCTTCCTGTCCTGCAAGAGGACTGTCATTAACAAGGAACTGCATAGCAATCGTAGGTTCAGAGATTTTCTGGAATGGTATTGCTTCCGGATGGTCCGGAGAACATATGGTATCACCGATATGGATGTCTGCAATACCAGAGATAGCAACGATGGAACCGACAGTAGCATCATTTACTTCTACTTTATTAAGACCATCGAATTCATATAATTTGCTGATTTTTACCTTTTTATTTACGGATGGATCATGGTGGTTCACAAGAAGTGCATCCTGATTTACGCGGATAGAGCCATTCTCAACTTTACCAATACCAATTCGTCCAACATATTCATTATAGTCAATTGTGCTGATAAGAATCTGTGTATCTGCATCAGGGTCACCCGTTGGTGCAGGAATGTGTTTGATGATAGTTTCGAATAATGGTTTCATATCTGTACCATTTTCACTTAATTCAAGCATCGCAATACCAGATTTTGCAGAAGCATAAACAAAAGGACTGTCTAACTGCTCATCATCGGCGTCTAGTTCTAAAAGAAGTTCTAGTACTTCATCCATGACATCTTCCGGACGCGCCTCCGGACGGTCAATCTTATTAATACACACGATAAATGGAAGATTTAATTCAAGAGCCTTTTTTGTTACAAACTTAGTCTGTGGCATAGGACCTTCGAATGCATCTACAACAAGAATTACACCATCAACCATTTTCAGTACACGTTCTACTTCTCCACCGAAGTCAGCGTGTCCGGGAGTATCAATGATATTGATTTTTACTCCTTCATAGTGAATGGCTGTATTTTTAGATAAAATAGTGATTCCACGTTCTTTTTCAATATCGTTAGAATCCATAACACGTTCGCCAACTTCCTGATTGGCACGAAAAGTACCACTTTGTTTTAATAGTTCATCGACGAGAGTGGTTTTTCCATGGTCAACGTGAGCGATAATAGCTACGTTACGGACATCTTCTCTTGAGATTTTCATAAATTGCCTTCTTTCTAAAAGTGTAAAGTATAAATTGCTCATCACTTGAGGAATGAACCAACTTATAACCGTATTTTAACGTTCAAACTAAGTTATTCTAGCACAAACAGAGTAAAGACACAATAAAAAATACGAAATAAATAGGAAAATAAACTAGAAAGAATAATTTTACTATATAACTATATCAATCTATTGCAGAAAGATTTGTCGTTATATAAAGTGGAGAAAAAGACTCCGAAAAAATTACCTTGAGAGTATTTTGAGAACGTATAGGACATCATGCATAGGATATCATATAGAAAGAAAAAGGAATATTTTTATAATTTTTGTATATATATAAACTAAACAACATATACAGAATCTGCGCTACATACAGGGAGGAGTAAACATGACAGAAAAAATTTTAAAAAATAACCAGGCAGTTGTTGCCGGAGAAATTATCTCTGATTTTGAATTCAGCCATGAAGTTTTTGGTGAGGGATTCTATTTTGTTAAGTTGAGAGTAAACAGACTAAGTCATTCAAGTGATACGATTCCATTATTGGTATCAGAAAGATTAATTGATGTGACACATTCTCATATAGGGCAGTATTTGGAGGCGCATGGACAGTTCCGTTCGTATAATAAACATGAAAATAATAAAAACCATCTTGTATTATCGTTGTTTGTAAGAGAACTTGAATTTATAGACAGTATGGAAAATCGAAAGCCTAATATGATTTTCCTTGATGGGTATATCTGTAAAGAACCGGTGTATAGAACAACACCTCTTGGCAGAGAAATTGCCGATGTATTATTAGCAGTAAACAGAGCTTATGGTAAGTCAGATTATATACCATGTATATGCTGGGGAAGGAATGCAAGGTATGCCGGTAATCTTTCTGTAGGAAGCAGGATTCAGTTATGGGGTCGCATTCAGAGCAGGGAGTATCAAAAGAGAGTTGGAGAAAATAATGTAGTCAGTAGAGTGGCTTATGAAATCTCTGTAAACAAGATGGAATATATAGATGATGGAATAAACCTTGAAAGGAAGGTTGCAGATTCGGGAAATATAGGTTAAATTATAAGGGACTGTTCAATTTGAGCGGTCCTTTGATTTATCATATAATAATATGATGTCAGGGTCAAAAGGTCAAAACGCCGTTCGTGCTTGTACGATAAGGTGTTTGACTTTGGGACCCGCGGAACATGAGAAAGTAGCGATTTACGTAGTAAATCAGCGGATTTTGAATGTTTCAGAATTACGGGAGTTGCATTAGCTGCGGAGTAATTCGTGACATCAAGTTAGGGGCAAAATACCTTTTGACCCTAACATCATAATATAAAAAATAAGTAAGAATAAAAGACAGAAAGGAAAACAAAAATGAAGATAACACCAGTAAAAGGTACGAATGATTATTTGCCAGCACAGGCAGAATTGAGAAATTATTTACAAAAGAAGATTTGTGAAACATACGAACAGGCCGGATTCCAGAGAATTTCTACTCCAATTATTGAGGATATTGAGAATCTTGATAAGAGTGAGGGAGGAGATAACCTGAATTTAATTTTCAAAATAATGAAGAGAGGAGAAAAGTTAAAGAAGGCAATCGCAAGTCAGAATCCAGACAATATTGCGGATATGGGACTTCGTTATGACCTTACATTACCTCTGAGCCGTTATTATGCTAATAATCGTGCATCATTGCCACATCCATTTAAAGTAATTCAGATGGACCGGGTGTATCGTGCAGAGCGTCCACAGAAAGGCCGTTTAAGAGAATTTATTCAGTGTGATATTGATATCCTTGGTTCTGATTCTGCTACATGCGAGATTGAATTGATTCACACAACAGCAAAAGCGCTTCTTAATATTGGTATTAATAATTTTAAAGTAAAGATCAATGACAGAAGAATTTTAAGAGAAATTCTTTTATCTGTAGGTTTTGAGGAAGAACAATTAGACAGTGTCTGCATTTCTTTTGATAAATTAAATAAAATCAAGGCAGAAGGTGTTGAAGCGGAATTAATTGAAAAAGGTTTTGACAAAGATGTTATTGCAGAATTTATGAAACTCCTTGCTAATGCACCATTTACACTTGATTATGTAAAAGAAATCTGTAAGGATAATGAATATGTAGCTTCTTTAGCACATATTATCGATACATCTAATGCTCTTGCAGATGGAAAATATACAGCAGAGTATGATATGACATTAGTTAGAGGACAGGGATATTATACGGGAACAGTATTTGAAGTAGAATCTTTAGATTTTAACAGCTCTATTGCTGGTGGTGGAAGATATGATAATCTGATTGGAAAGTTCTTAAAAGAACAGATTCCGGCGGTTGGATTTTCTATTGGTTTTGAAAGAATTTACAGTATCCTGATGGAAAAGGAAGCATATAAAACAGAAAAACAGAAAAAAGTTGTCTTGATTTATGAAGAAGATCAGATTGCTGATGCTATTCGTTATGCAGAAAATCTCCGTAAAACTTATAAAACTGCTTTATATATTAAACCAAAGAAACTTGGTAAGTTCCTTAATAAATTAGAAGAACAGGGATTTGATGGTTTCCAGGTGTTTGGAAGAGATGAAGAAGTAAGAATGTTTGGAAAATAGTAGATTTTTGTAATGATTTATGGTATGATGTTGCAAACATCAATAAATATAATCAGGATGAAAGGTCAGAAAATGGACGGAAGTATACAGGTTTATTATGGCAATGGAAGAGGAAAAACTACAGCAGCTTTAGGACTTGGCATTCGTGCAGCCGGTGTAGGAAAGCAAGTTATTATGGTGCAGTTTCTCAAGAAAAAACATTCCGATACGCTGGATTTCTTAAAAAAGTTAGAGCCGGAATTGCAGATTTTCCGCTTTGAAAAGGCGGCATGCGGGTATTCTGATTTGAGCCCGAAGGAAAAGCAGGAGCAGATGCTCAACATTAAGAATGCTCTTGGATATAGCAGAAAGGTTCTTGATACAGGACAGTGTGATCTGCTGATTCTTGATGAGATTTTTGGATTAGTTGATTATAATATCATTACCATTGAAGAATTGATGGATTTGATTGCAGTTAAAAAAGATTCCATGGATCTGATACTTACGGGAAGAAATCTCCCTGAAGAAGTAAGAGAGATTGCAGACTGTGTCTATTCAATCCAAAGAGAAAAGGAAAAAACCCCGGAGATATTAGCACAGGGTATTTCCTGATATATTCTTAGATTTAGATGAAGAAAGGAAGGATAAGGATGGCTGTTTTTACAGGAGCAGGTGTTGCGATTGCAACTCCATTTGATGAAAATTACAATATTGATTATGAAAGTTTTGGAAAGTTTATAGATTTTCAGGTAGAGAATAAGACCGATGCGATTATCGTATGCGGAACCTCAGGAGAGGCATCTACTTTAAGTCATGAGGAACATATTGCAGCGATTCGCTACTGCGTAAATCGTGTAAACAAGAGAATTCCTGTAATTGCAGGAACAGGTTCTAATTGTACAGATACGGCTTCCTACCTTACAAAGCAGGCACAGAACGCAGGAGCAGATGCAGCTCTTGTGGTAACACCTTATTATAATAAAGCAACGCAGAATGGTCTGATCGCTCATTATACAGATATTGCAAAACATACAGATTTGCCAATTATTCTTTATAATGTACCAAGCAGAACTGGCTGTAAGTTAGAGTCCTCTACAATTGCAAAGCTGGTAAAAGAGGTAGATAATATTGTTGGTGTAAAGGAAGCAACAGGAGATATCGCTATGGCTGCACAGATCATGTATGATACGCAGGGTGATATTGATATGTATTCCGGTAATGATGATATGATCGTTCCGATGCTTTCTATCGGTGGAAAGGGTGTTATCTCTGTTCTTTCTAACGTAGCACCGGAAGATACACATAACATCTGTGCAGAATATTTTGCAGGTAATGTAGAAAAGAGTCGTGAATTACAGATTAAATATCTTGAACTGATTCATTCCCTCTTCTGTGAAGTGAATCCGATCCCTGTAAAGAAAGCATTAGAATTAATGGGATTCTATGGCGGTAACGTGAGACTTCCTTTAACACAGTTAGAGCCTGCCCACACAGAACGTCTGAAAAAGGCTATGATCGACACTGGAATTTTAAAATAAGGACATATTCGGAGGAATGAACATAAGATGGTTAAAGTAATGATGTACGGATGTAATGGCTATATGGGTCATGTTATCTGTAATTTGATAAAAGATATGGAAAATGTCACTGTGGCAGCGGGAATTGACCCATGTTCAGGTGACCAGAAGGATTTTCCTGTATTTACATCCTTAGATGCGTGTGATGTAGATGTAGATGTTATCATTGATTTTTCTGCAGCAGTAGCCGTAGATGGTGTCCTTGATTACGCAGCAGCAAAGAAGATTCCTTTAGTAGAATGTACAACAGGTCTTTCGGAAGAACAGCTCGCACATCTTGAAGAAGCCAGCAAACAGACAGCGGTTCTTCGTTCCGCCAATATGTCACTTGGTGTAAACACATTGTTAGAGATGGTAAAGACTGCAACAAAGATTCTTAGAGAAGCAGGCTTTGATATTGATATCGTAGAGAAACATCATCGAAGAAAGTTAGATGCACCTTCAGGAACAGCATTAGCTTTTGCTGATTCTATCAATGAAGCAGCGGATGGCAAGTATAATTATGTATTTGACAGAAGTGATAGAAGAATGCCACGTCCAGCAGATGAGATTGGAATTTCTGCAGTTCGTGGAGGAACCATCGTAGGTGAACATGAGATTATCTTTGCAGGAACGGATGAAGTAATTGAATTTAAACATACCGCATATTCCAGAGCTGTATTTGGAAAAGGAGCGGTGGAAGCAGCAGTATATCTGGCAGATAAACCAGCAGGTTTATATGACATGCAAGATGTGATTGCAGCTAAATAATCCTGATTTGTAGATTTAATGTAGACGAAAAAAGAAAAAATACCATATCCCAGCTGCTCTGTAGTCGCTGTGTTTAAGATGCTCACCCGCATCTGGGATATGGTATTTTTTCTTTTTTCTGACTACTATAAATCCACAGTTGATGAGAAAGGGGATTTTCCAGAAGGTTATGGATTCTCAGGAAATTAAAGCCTAAAGGATTGACGCATTTCTTCTGGAGTTTTCCATTTGAATGAAAAGCCTAATCCCTCAACTATGCTGGGGAGAATAGAGTAAGTGGAAACGTGGAGTATGCGATATAATATTTATTCCGAAGTATAGAAAAAAGGTACTGTATGGAAAATTGAGTAATGATGTAAGGGAAATATTATCTACGCTATGCAAATAAAAATTCTCTTTTCTTTAGAAACCTTAATGTGATTCAGCAACATAGAACAATTTAAATGTCAGTCTTTTAGAAATTAATTTCCCGGAAAGTCATATCCTTCTGGTACATTCCACGTTGCTCAACTGTAGATTTAGAATAGTCAGAAAAAAGAAAAAAAATATATCCCAGATGTGGCTTGGGAGCGTATTTAAGATGCGGACAGGCATATTAAATACAGCGACTACAGAGCAGATGGGATATATTATTTTTTTCTTTTTTCGTCTACATTAAATCTACAAATCAGGATTTTTTTGTGAAGTGAGCGGACTTTTTTGTTGTGCTATTGACAGAAATGAAAGTATATAATATACTCTAACGCAAAAGTTTTGATTTCAAAAAAAAGATAAATAATTACGTTTGAAATCAAAATACAACTGGTAAGCGAAACAATATGGTGTAGAAAAGAACTGTAAGTGAGAACTCGCATGCAAATAGGAGGGTTAGGGTTATGTCAAAAAAGGTAAGTGTAAAGAAGTTTAGAAAAGTCCTTGTTGCGAATCGTGGGGAGATTGCAATTCGTATTTTCAGAGCGTTAAGTGAGCTTGGGATTACAACGGTTAGTATTTATTCGAAAGAAGACCGTTATGCAATGTTTCGTTCTAAGGCGGATGAGTCCTATCCGTTAAATCCTCAGAAGGGACCGATTGATGCATATCTTGATATTGATACGATTATTAAGATCGCACTTTCTACAGGAGTAGATGCGATTCATCCGGGATATGGCTTTCTTTCAGAAAATCCGGACTTTGCAGATGCATGTGAGAGGAATGGAATCGTATTTATTGGACCGGGCAGCAATATTATGAATGCGATGGGAGATAAGATTTCTTCTAAAAAGATTGCTATTGAAGCGAATGTTCCAATTATTCCAGGTGTGGATTATGCAATTAAGGAAGTAGATGAAGCGAAAAAAATTGCAGCGCAGGTTGGTTATCCAGTTATGCTTAAAGCGAGCAATGGCGGTGGCGGACGCGGTATGCGAATTGTAAATCAGGAAGAGGATTTAGAGAAAGAATTTAACGAAGCGAAGAATGAATCGAAGAAGGCTTTCGGTGACGATATGATCTTCATTGAAAAGTATTTAAGAGGCCCAAAGCATATCGAGGTGCAGATTATCGGAGACAATTATGGGAATGTAGTACATCTTTATGACAGAGATTGTTCTGTTCAGAGAAGACATCAAAAGGTAGTAGAGTATGCACCGGCATTTTCCATACCAGAAACAGTACGTCAGGAAATCTTTGATGCATCTATACGATTGGCGAAAACAGTAGGCTATCGTAATGCCGGTACGTTGGAATTTTTAGTAGATGCAGATAATCATCCATATTTTATTGAGATGAATCCTCGAATTCAGGTAGAGCATACAGTAAGTGAGATGGTTACGGATATCGATATCGTACAGACACAGATTCTTATTGCGGAAGGTTATCCTTTAGATTCAGAAGAGATTGCGATTCCGTCTCAGGAAAACGTAGTATGTACAGGATATTCTATACAGACTCGTGTGACGACAGAAGATCCAGCCAATAATTTCCTTCCGGATACAGGAGAAATTACAGTATATCGTTCGGGTTCTGGTAATGGCATCCGTCTTGATGGAGGCAATGCATATACAGGAGCAGTGATTTCTCCATATTATGACAGCCTTCTTGTAAAAGCAATCTCTCATGACAGAACTTTTCTTGGAGCGGTAAGAAAGTCTATCAGAGCGTTACAGGAAATGCGTATTCGTGGAGTAAAAACGAATATTCCATTTCTTGTGAATGTGTTAAATCATCCAACATTTCAAAGTGGACAGTGTTATACAACGTTTATTGAGGAAACACCGGAACTTTTTGAACTTACTAAGAGTCAGAATCGTGCGAATAAGATTATTGAATTTATTGGGGATCGCATCGTAAATTCAAATAATGGAGAAAAAACATTTTATGAGAACAGAGTTCTTCCGAAGCTTGACAAAAGCAAACCAGTTTATGGAGCGAGGGATGAATTTTTAAAATTGGGTGCACAGGGATTTATGCAGAAGATTTTAAAAGAAGATAAGCTTTATGTGACAGATACTACAATGCGAGATGCGCAGCAGTCACTGATGGCAACTCGTATGAGAAGTAAGGATCTGTGTGGTGCGGCTTATGCGACAAACGCGTTTATGAAGAATGCATTTTCTGTGGAAGCGTGGGGTGGTGCCACCTATGATACGGCATATCGCTTTTTGAAAGAATCCCCTTGGAAACGTCTTGAGTTATTAAGAGAAAGAATGCCAAATACATTGATTCAGATGCTTCTTCGTGCATCCAATGCAGTGGGATACAGCAACTATCCAGATAATGTTGTAAAAGAATTTATCCGTATCTCAGCGGATCATGGTATTGATGTTTTCCGTATTTTTGACAGTTTAAACTGGGTAGAAAATATGAAGATGCCAATAGAAGAAGCGCTGAAAACAGGTAAAATTGTTGAGGGAACTATTTGTTATACAGGAGATGTCAGCAATCCAAATGAGACAAAATATACACTTGATTATTATGTAAAAATGGCTCTTGAATTAGAAAAACTCGGATGTCATTCCATTGCTATTAAAGATATGGCGGCACTTTTAAAACCTAGAGCGGCTAAAGAACTTGTAGGCACATTGAAAAAAGAACTTCATGTACCATTACATTTACATACACATGATTCTACAGGTAACGGTGTGAGTACAGTGCTCATGGCAGCGGAGGCAGGAGTGGACATCGTTGACTTAGCGATTGAATCTATGTCATCGATGACAAGTCAGCCATCCATGAATGCGGTTGTAGAAGCGCTTCGTGGAACAAAGAGAGATACAGGGCTTGATTTTGAAGAGTTGTCAGAACTGAGCAGATATTATAATCGAATTAGAAGTGTGTATGCACCATTTGAAAGTGATATGAAGTCTCCGAATACGGAGATTTATAAATATGAGATCCCAGGTGGACAATATTCTAATCTTCTTGCGCAGGTTACCGAAATGGGATCTCCGGAAGAATTTGAGGCGATCAAAGGGCTTTATAAAGAAGCGAATGATTTACTTGGTAATATTGTAAAAGTAACTCCTACTTCAAAGGCGGTAGGTGATCTTGCAATTTTCATGTATAAAAATAATCTGAATAAGGATAATATTTTAACTGCCGGAGCTAGTTTGTCTTATCCGGATTCCGTTGTTTCTTATTTTCAGGGAATGATGGGACAGCCTTATGGTGGATTTCCGAAAGAATTACAGAAAATTGTGTTAAAAGATATTGAATCGCTTACAGAACGTCCAGGTAAATTGTTACCGCCAGAAGATTTGGAAGGTATCAAAAAGCACCTCATTGAAAAATACCATTATGAGGATAAATCAGAAGAAGTTATGGCGCAAAAAGCAATCAGTTATGCATTATATCCAAAAGTGTATGAAGACTACTGCGAACATTTTGAAATGTATAATGATGTGACAAGATTAGAAAGTCATGTGTATTTCTATGGCTTGAGAAAAGGAGAAGAAACATACTTAAAGATTGGTGAAGGAAAAGAGCTTCTGATCAAATATCTTGAACAGAGCGACCCGGACGAAAATGGAATCCGAACATTAAGTTTTCAGGTAAATGGTTCTATTCGTACTGTGAAGATTCAGGATCATAATCTTGAAATTAAGACAGACCGCCGCTTGAAAGCAGATAAAAATAATCCACAGCATCTTGGTTCCTCTATTCCAGGAACCGTTGATAAGGTTCTTGTTAAAGAAGGCGATGTAGTAACAAAGAATATGCCGCTTATGACAATTGAGGCGATGAAGATGGAAACAACGGTAGTATCTACGGTAAACGGAACAGTAGACAAGATTTATGTTGAGTCAGGGGACAGTGTACATCAGGATGATTTACTTGTATCATTTCATATTAAAGAATGATTTTACGATTGATGAAAAGCAACAATCAATAATAATACAAAAATAATACAAAATATCCTTCTTAAAGTTTTCGATGTGCAAAAATAACCTCAGCCGCAATCGTTGAAATTAGCGGTTGGGGTTATTTTTTACTATAATTATTATAATTTTATAATTGTAAAAAATATAAAAAATGACATTAAGGTTAAAAAGTATTTTTTACACATAAAGCTCCCCAGCCGATTTTTTCATTAGGATATTCAGAAAAGGCGGGTAAAGCTCTTGCGCTTTTCCAAAGGTATGCCTTTAGTTTTTCACCATAAAGAAAAGGGTCATTGCCTTGTACAATGCCATATTGCATTAAAAGTGCAGCGGCTCCGGCAACAAAAGGCGATGCCATAGATGTTCCGGTTTGTATAGTATATCCCCCTCCGGGAGCGGTGCTTAATATATTTACTGCAGGGGCACAAAGATCAGGTTTTGTATACATAGTATTAGAAAAACCCTGGCCAGAAAAGGAGGCAAATATATCAAGGCTGCTGTCGTAGCCGCTGACACTGATTACGGAAGATGCCGTAGAAGGAATCGTGAAAGTCATGTCAGAAGAAGGTGTTGTAAAGCCTGTAGCGGAATTCGTAGCATCTTTTGAGGGCAACCAGAATTGCAGCCGCCCATCAACAATTTTTCCTGTTGGAATGGATGTGATCCGTAATGTCCAAGTACCAGAAGGAATAAAGGAAGTATTTGGACTAAAAGAAAGAAAATATTGTCGAAATGGCTGATAGGGTGTGGGGTTGTTAATAGTAAGATAAATGGTTGTATCCGCAATCATATAAGTGTAGATACCGGGCGTAGCAGGAAAGGTAAAACTTTGTGAGCCAGAAGGAGCGAGAAGTTCATAAGAAAAATCATCTGCAAAGACCTGCCATATTTCCAGATAAAGACTGCGCTCACCGGGAGCTATAGTAAAAGAGAGGGATTTCTTATAGGAGCTTTTGGTTAAAGAAGACCCAATATTTAAAGAAGCGTGTCTTCTTGTGCGCCCTTCGTTTCCTGTAGCAACAGAAATGATGTTTTTGCCATAAAAAGAAACCTGTTCCATAAAAAGTTCTAAAAGACTGTTCCCGGTATGAGAACCATCATTTGAACCATAACTGATATTGATACTTAACGGCAGAAAAAGGGAATTCGTAAAGCGAACAGCAAAATCAACAGCCATCATAAGATTAGCGTAGTCGCTATAAACAGAAGAAGCATCGTTTTTTAATTTTACAACAATCAGAGAACTTTCAGGAGCAACTCCCTGATTCTTTCCATTACTGACTCTGCCATTTCCGGCACAGATACCAGCAATGTGAGTACCATGACCGGAACTATCTTCTGAAGGAGAAAGTGACTCAGAAGCAGACCCAAGTGCAGTCGGGGTGGAAGAATCAAAAAATGAAAAATTATTTGCGCCTGTAAGCAGTTGATTTAAATCTTCTTCTGAAAAAATAATTCCTAGATTATAAGGATTATTTATAGAAAAATGATTGTGAATAAAAGGCAGACTTTGATCCCAGTAAGCCAAAATACGTGTGCTTCCGTCAGTATTTCTAAAATCAGGGTGTGTATAATCCACCCCAGAATCAAGAATAGCAATAACAGTCCCTTTGCCGGTAAGAGTCGTTTCATTAACATTTCTTCCGGTAATAATATTGTAATCAGGTAAACAAGAAGAAGCGATACCGGTAAGAGCATTTTCATAAATCGGACGGGAAAGTTCAACATAAAGAACCTGAGGATAAGCTAAAAAAGCAGGAAGATACTTCTCTTGAATAAAAAGAATGGCAAAATTACCGAGTAAAGGAATAAAAGAAAAAGGAATTTCTTTCTGTATTTCTTCAAGAGAACCATTATAAAAAAGAATCAGCTTCCATGTATTTATATCGGGGGAAAAACCAGACCGAAGCCAGGGACTTTCCATTCGTTTGGTATCATCTAAAGAAAGCGAGAGCGCAAGCGCAGGATTTAATTTCTGGTTTATAGGTTCTATTTCAGTAATAGAAAGCATAATGAACTCACTTTAAATCTTTACCAAAATATATTCATTAAGTAACTATTTAATTCATTTAGAAGAAACAGACGAAAATAAAAAGAATAGACCATAACAAATGTAAAGATATCACTGCGTAGAAAATGCCTGTTCGGCATTTTTACTTGTTCTCACATTACATTTGTTATGGTCTATTCTTTTTATTTTCTGTGTTTCAGCTCCAGAAGGAATGAATGCAATAGTCTTTTTGGGGAAAAGAAGGGGGAGAAGTCGGAAGATTGTGGCTTATTCTGATACTGTCTCCGCTATGCTGTCATGATGATAAGATGATATCGCCAGCTACCATTGTATACGATAAATATAAAGGCGATTTCTTTAATATTCATATCAGATGGGGATTGACTCCTCTACTGATATAGCCTCCGGCAGGGCGCACATCTTCCGAGTAAGCAGGAACCTTTCTGACCTCTTCCCCTTATCCCTCCCAAAGACTATTGCACTCATTCCTTCTGGAGCCAAAACACAGAAAAAAGAAATAATACCGTATCCCAGATGCGGCTTCGGAGCGTGTTTAAGATGCGGATAAGCATCTTAAACACAGCGACTACAGAGCAGATGGGATATAGTATTATTTCTTTTTTCGTTTGTTTTCTCTAATGAATTAAATAGTAAAATGTGTTATAGTTGGAGTGAATTTGATAAAGGATGGATGAAAGTTATGAAAGCAGTATTACAGGTAGTTTCTCATGCGACAGTTCGTGTGGAAGGAGAAGTTGCAGGACAGATTGATAAGGGATTATTGGTTTTTCTTGGTGTGGCTGAGGAAGATGAGCAGACCGATCTTGATAAGATTGTAAAGAAGGTAACAGAGCTACGTATTTTTAAGGATGATGCAGGAAAGACAAACCTTTCCCTTCAGGATGTGGGAGGGGGACTTTTAGTAGTTTCTCAGTTTACCTTGCTTGCAGATTGTAAAAAGGGAAGACGACCAAGCTTTGTAAAGGCGGGGAATCCGCAGAAAGCGGAAGAGATGTATGAAGAGTTTATACGGGTATGCAAGGAAAAGGTTTCGAAAGTGGAGCATGGTGTTTTTGGAGCAAATATGAAAGTGGAACTTTTGAATGACGGTCCGTTTACGATAGTTTTAGACAGTAAAGAGTTATAAATATGAATTATTGTCGGAAAAAACTTGCATTTTATATGCGCTTTACTATATAATAACGGATAGCAGGTTTTGAAGAATAATTTCCTATTTTTAAATAAGCAGAATAGGAATACGTTAAGTGAAATAGAAGGGAGACATACGATGGATAAGATTAAGATGACTACTCCATTAGTTGAGATGGATGGAGACGAGATGACCCGAATTTTATGGAAGATGATTAAAGATGAACTTCTTCTTCCTTTTATTGATTTAAAGACAGAATATTATGATCTTGGTCTTGAGTACAGAGATGAGACAGGAGATCAGGTTACTGTAGATTCCGCATTAGCAGCAAAGAAGTATGGTGTAGCAGTTAAGTGTGCTACGATTACTCCGAATGCAGCCCGCGTAAAAGAGTATAATTTAAAAGAGATGTATAAGAGTCCGAATGGAACGATTCGTGCAATTTTAGATGGTACAGTATTTCGTGCACCGATTGTTGTAAAAGGAATTGAGCCAACGGTGAAGACATGGAAGAAGCCAATCACAATTGCAAGACATGCTTATGGAGATGTATATAAAGCTTCTGAAATGAAGATTCCTGGAAAGGGAAAGGCAGAAATTGTTTATACGGCAGAGGATGGAACAGAGACAAGAGAATTGATCCATGAGTTTGATGGTCCGGGCATTGTGCAGGGAATGCACAATCTGAATGGTTCAATTGATAGTTTTGCAAGATCTTGTTTTAATTATGCATTAGAGACACATCAGGATTTATGGTTTGCGACAAAGGATACGATTTCTAAAAAGTATGATCATACATTTAAAGATATTTTCCAGGATATTTATGATGCAGATTATAAAGAGAAGTTTGAGGAAGCCGGTATTGAGTATTTCTATACTTTAATTGATGATGCGGTTGCCAGAGTTATTCGTTCCGAAGGTGGATATATCTGGGCATGTAAAAACTATGACGGAGACGTTATGAGTGATATGGTTGCAACTGCATTTGGTTCTCTTGCTATGATGACTTCTGTACTTGTTGCACCGGATGGAACAACAGAGTACGAAGCAGCACATGGTACAGTACAGAGACATTATTATAAACATTTAAAGGGTGAAGAAACTTCTACAAACTCTGTAGCAACTATTTTTGCATGGTCAGGAGCTATTAGAAAGCGTGGTAAGTTAGACGGAATTGATGAGTTAGTATCATTTGCAGATAAGCTTGAAAAAGCAACGATCGATACGATTGAAGGTGGTACAATGACAAAAGACCTTGCGCTGATCACAACTTTAGATAATGTTACGACTGTAAATAGCGAAGACTTTATCAAGGCAATTCGTGCGACGTTAGAAAAAATGTTGTAATTTACAGAAAAATGCGTTATATATAATAAGATGCAAATATAAAACCATGGAATCCTTAGCATATGGTATACAAAAAAACATGAACAAAATAAGCAATGTGCTGTTTTTTGTAAATTAGTTTTAGAGTGTTACAATGAACATTACGAAAGGATACCATGGTTTTGTGCTGTGAATAAATAATAGAGATAATTTTTTGGAAAAGAGGTAGATTATGGAGTTTCAGCCTGTAAAGGCGAGCGATAAAGCAGTTATCGATCGATATATGAAGAAGGCAAATTCACGTAGCTGTGATATGTCTTTTGCAGCCGTATATCTTTGGAAAGACTTTTATTTACTGGAATATACAGTGTGTGAAGATATGTTGATTTTTCGAACAACTGAAGAAGGAAGCAGTTATAGTTTTCCGATAGGGGATGCAGATCCTGGAAAGGCACTGCTTGCATTGGAGGAACACTGCAAAGCAAATGAAGAAGTTTTGAAACTGCACTGTGTATATAGAGAAAATGAAGCGTGGCTTGAAGAACATATGCCCGGAAAGTTTGAGATAGAATTTGACAGGGACAGTGCAGATTATATTTATGAATGTGAAAAATTAATTGGCTTAAAGGGAAAGAAGTTCCATGGCAAAAAGAATCATGTGAATAAATTTACCAAGACGTATGACTGGGTTTATGAAAAAATAACAGAAGAGAATATAGATGATTGCCTTGCCATGTTATATAAGTGGAAAGAAAAAAACTGTGAGCCGGGTAATATAGAAAAACATGCGGAAGCCTGCGTGTCAGAAAATGCATTACGAAAAAGGGAATTTCTTGGCTTGAAGGGTGGTCTGCTTCGTGCAAATGGTGAAGTTGTAGCATTTGCGTTAGGAGAACAGATTAATGAGGATACATTAGTTGTCCATATTGAAAAAGCATTTTCAGAAGTGCCAGGAGCCTATGCGGTGATTAACCAGCAGTTTTTGATTCATGAATCTGGTGGATTAAAGTATGTAAACAGGGAAGATGATGTAGGAGAGCCGGGACTTAGAAAGGCAAAGTTGTCTTATCATCCGGAGTTTCTTGTAGAAAAAGGTTTTGCAAAACGAATTTAAAAGTATGGGAGTAATAGCCGAAAGCGAAGTGTAATTCCGTTGTGAATGGGACGGAAAAGAAAAATGCAAAAGAGTTCCCTTGACAGGAAGAGAATTAAAGGATATAGTTAAAAAAATTAACTGGCAAGGGAGCTGGTCATAACGAAGGAGGTCATTATGAGACATTTAATAGATCCGATGGATTTATCTGTAAAAGAGATTGAACATTTATTAGATTTAGCTGATGATATTATTCTTCATAAGGAGAAGTATCAGGAAGTTTGTAAGCATAAGAAGTTAGCGACTTTATTTTTTGAACCAAGTACAAGAACTCGACTTAGTTTTGAAGCTGCCATGATGGAGCTTGGCGGTAATGTACTTGGTTTTTCTTCTGCCAATTCTTCTTCTGCAACAAAAGGAGAGAGTGTTTCTGATACAGTAAGAGTTGTATCCGGTTATGCAGATATTATTGCGATGCGTCATCCAAAAGAAGGTGCGCCATATGCAGCAACAAGAAAGGTTACAGTGCCAATCATTAATGCTGGTGATGGAGGGCATAACCATCCAACACAGACATTAACAGATCTTATGACTATAAGAAGAGAAAAAGGACGGCTTAATAATCTGACGATTGGAATGTGTGGAGACTTAAAGTTCGGTCGTACGGTACATTCATTAATTAAAGCGATGTCTCGCTATGAGAATATCAATTTTATTATGATTTCACCGGAAGAATTATGTCTGCCGGATTATATTATCAAAGATGTTTTTGAAAAGAAAAACATCAAATATAAAAACGTAAGAACAATGGAAGAGGTTATGCCGGAATTAGATATTCTTTATATGACCAGAGTGCAAAAGGAAAGATTCTTTAACGAGGCAGATTACATTCGTTTGAAAGACAGCTTTATTTTAGATGAGCGTAAGTTAGTAGATGCGAAGAAAGATCTTTGTATCATGCATCCGCTGCCACGTGTGAATGAAATCTCTACGAAAGTAGATGATGACCCACGTGCATGTTATTTTAAACAGGCATTGTACGGAAAGTATGTTAGAATGGCATTGATTATGACGTTATTGGGGGTAAGCGCAGATGAAGATAGATAGTATTCAGAGTGGAATTGTTCTTGATCATATTAAAGCAGGAAAGAGTATGCAGATTTACAAATATCTTGGGTTAGATGATTTAGACTGCAGTGTAGCGATTATTAAGAATGCTTCTAGCAGCAAGATGGGAAAGAAAGATATTATTAAGATTGCAGATAATATGGATTTGAATTTGGATGTTTTAGGGTATATTGATCCAGATATTACGGTATGTTATATCAGAGATGGAAAGATCGTAGAAAAGAAGCATCTTGAATTGCCAGAAAGAATTGTGAATATTGTTCGTTGTAAAAATCCAAGATGTATCACATCGGTAGAGCAGGATTTAGAGCAGGTGTTTAAGTTGACAGACAGAGAGAACAGAATATATCGCTGTGCTTACTGTGAATCTAAAAAAAGTGAATATTAATTTAGAAGAATCTAAAGGAGAGGTCGCGCAAGAATGTGCGGCCTCTATTGCATCTTGTGACGATTTGGTGTACAATTATTCTACTTTTATTTTATTATATCTTATGAGAAGTGTGGTGAGAAAGCAATGGAGGCCCAGAAACAAAAGTTAAAAAGAACACAAAAAGAGATTAGTAAGCCAGAAGATTTCACCGATCCGGAAGTCTTATACAATAAGTTGATAACCACGATTCGGGAGTATCATCCGTCAACAGATCTTTCTATGGTGGAGAAGGCATATAAGTTAGCCAGGGATGCCCATAAGGATCAGAAAAGAAAGTCGGGGGAGCCGTATATCATCCATCCGCTCTGTGTAGCGATCATTCTTGCAGAGCTAGAGCTTGATAAGGAGACAATCGTTGCAGGACTCTTACATGATGTAGTGGAAGATACAACGGCAACGTTGGAAGATTTGTCCAGAGAATTTAATGATGAGGTTGCATTGTTGGTAGATGGTGTAACAAAGTTAGGACAGTTATCTTATTCTCACGATAAGATGGATCTACAGGCGGAGAATTTACGAAAGATGTTTCTTGCGATGGCAAAAGATATCCGCGTTATTCTTATTAAGCTGGCAGACCGTCTTCATAATATGCGTACACTGCAGTATATGAAACCGGAAAAACAGAAGGAAAAAGCCAGAGAGACGATGGATATTTATGCACCGATTGCTCACAGGCTTGGTATTTCCAAGATAAAGACAGAATTAGATGATTTGTCTTTAAAATATCTGCAGCCGGAAGTTTATAAAGATCTTGAGGAAAAGTTACAGACGAACAAGGAAGGCAGAGAGAATTTTATTCAGTCGATCATTGATGATGTCAGCAAGCATATTAAAGATGCAGGAATTCGTGCAGAGATAGACGGAAGAGTTAAGCATCTTTTCAGTATTTATAAGAAGATGCGTAATCAGAATAAGACGCTTGATCAGATTTATGATATTTTTGCAGTAAGAATTAAAGTAGATACAGTAAAAGACTGCTATGCAGCTTTGGGGGTTATTCATGAGATGTATAAGCCGATTCCGGGTCGGTTTAAAGATTACATTGCGATGCCAAAGCAAAATATGTATCAGTCTTTGCATACAACATTAATTGGGTCATCAGGAACACCGTTTGAAATCCAGATTCGTACTTTTGAGATGCACCGTACTGCCGAATATGGTATTGCCGCACATTGGAAGTATAAAGAAGGTGGCGGCAACATTAATAAAGAAGAGGAAAAGCTAAGCTGGCTTCGTCAGATTCTTGAATGGCAGCAGGATATGTCAGATAACAAAGAATTTTTAACAATGTTAAAGACAGATCTTGATTTGTTTACAGAGCAGGTATATTGTTTTACTCCGCAAGGAGATGTTAAAACTTTACCGGCAGGCTCTACACCGATTGATTTTGCTTATATGATTCATACAGCGGTCGGCAATAAGATGGTAGGAGCAAGGGTTAACGGCCGTCAGGTTCCTATTGATTATAAACTGCAGAATGGTGACAGAGTCACGATTGTTACTTCGCAGAATTCGAATGGGCCAAGCAGGGACTGGCTTTCTATTGTAAAGAGTTCACAGGCAAAGACAAAAATTAATCAGTGGTTTAAAACGCAGTTCAAAGAAGAGAATATCTCAAAAGGAAAGGAACTGCTTGATCGGTATTGTAAGGCAAAAGGACTTGTGATATCCCAATACATGAAGCCGGAGTATCAGAAGAAATGTATGCATAAATATGGCCTTAAGAACTGGGATTCTATTCTTGCAGCAATCGGACATGGTGGATTAAAGGAAGGTCAGGTTATTAACAAGCTGGTAGAAGAATATGAAAAGGAAAACCAGAAGAAGCTGACAGATCAGGATGCCCTGAACGAAATAGAAGAGAAGAATAAGACAAAGGCTGTTGAGAAGGCCAGAAGCAAGTCAGGAATTACGGTAAGAGGAATTCATGATGTTTCAGTACGCTTTTCTAAATGCTGCAGTCCGGTACCAGGAGATGAAATTATTGGTTTTGTCACAAGAGGAAGAGGAATTTCCATTCATAGAACAGACTGTGTTAATGTGCTGGGTATGCCAGAAAGTGACAGAGCAAGATTAATTGATGCAGAGTGGGAAGAAGAAGCGGTAGAAAAAGGTGGAGAGCTTTATATGACAGAAATCTGTCTGTATGCTCACAATCGTACAGGAATTCTGCTTGATATTTCTAAAGTTTTTATGGAACTTAAGGTGGACATTAAATCTGTGTCAACGAGAACAAGTAAACAGGGGTTAGCAACTATCGTTCTTTCTTTTGAAATAGGAGGAATCGATGAGTTGAATCATATTATTAAAAAGCTTCGAAACATTGAAAGTGTTATCGATATAGAAAGAAGTGCTGGTTGATCAGCGGAGGTATTTTTTTATGGGACAGTTAAAAATCGTTTGTGCACAGTTAGGACCAATTGATACAAACACATATATTTTAATGGATGATGAAATCAAAGAAGCGATTGTCATTGATCCGGCAGGAAGCCCGGAAGAGATAATTAAGTTTTTGGAGAATGAAGGATATTCTTTAGACGGCGTTCTTCTCACACATGGACATCATGACCATATTGGAGGATTAGAAGGTTTAAGAGAACATTATGATCCTTGGAAACTGCGTGTGTATGCTGCAAAACCGGAGCAGGAAGTTCTTATGGTTAAAGATTATAACCTAAGTCCGATGTTTGGAGAGGGATATACGACACATGCCAACATGATGATCAATGATAAACAGATTTTTGAAGTGACATCCAAACATAAATGTCAGTGTTTATATACACCGGGACATACAGTTGGAAGCTGCTGTTATTATTTTGCAGAGGAAGGATGGCTTTTCTCAGGAGATACACTTTTTGCAGGAAGTGTCGGAAGAAGTGATTTCCCTACCGGAGATGCACAGACCCTTCTTAAATCTCTGAATCATGTAGTGATGAATCTTCCGGATGAGGTTATTGTATATCCGGGACATGGTCCATCTACTACGATTGGTGAGGAAAGAGAAACAAATCCATTTGTAGAAAGATAATATAGAAAAGATAGAGAAGTATAGAAAAAGTATAGAAAAGATAGAATAGAAATGATTTATTTAATACAAAATGATCAGGAATATGATTATGACGTGCGGGCTACGGCACTGGCCTTTTTTGAACGGACCAAAATAGTAGAAGTGACAAAAGAAGAGTTTGAAAAGCAAGGATGGGAGAAGGATGACCTTCTCCTCACGCTTGTCTATACGAAAAACTGTATTCGGGGAACACTGGAGAACAAAGAGGGTAAGATAATTTCTGAAGAAATAATCTGTGACTATAGTGATCATAAAAACAGTCGTAATGCCGTATGTCGCTTTTTGTATCGTTTGTTTGAAAAGTTTACCGGAAGAAGTCTTCCCTGGGGGATGCTTACCGGAATTCGTCCAACGAAAATTATTATGAAGTGGATGGAAGAAGAGAAAGATGCGAAGAAGCTGGAACAGCGTTTTAGAGAAACGTATCTTGCTGATGCACAAAAGGCGAATCTTTGCCGCAGAGTGGCGCAGAAAGAAAAGGTATTATTGGAATCAAGACCATTTGAAAAAGAGTATAGTCTTTACATTGGAATTCCATTTTGCCCGACAACATGCCTTTACTGTTCTTTTACCTCATTTCCGGTGGCTCGTTTTGGCGACAGGATGGATGCATATTTAGATGCATTATATAAGGAACTTGCTTTTGTGGCTGAACACCACAGGGATAAAAAACTTACGACGATTTATATTGGCGGAGGAACACCTACAGCGCTAAATGAAAAGGCATTATCAAGGCTGATGTATATGATTCATGAGCTTTTTCCAGTGGAAGAAACAGAAGAATTTACGGTAGAATCTGGGAGACCCGACAGTATTACAAGAGAAAAGTTCTGCATTTTAAAAGAAGCAGGAGTAACAAGAATTTCTATCAATCCACAGACAATGCATCAGGAAACACTTGATCTGATTGGTAGAGCACATACGGTTGTGCAGACAAAGGAAGCGTTTTTATTAGCAAGAGAGTGTGGATTTGATAATATTAATATGGATATGATCACAGGACTTCCGGGAGAGGATATTTCCCATGTTCGTGCAACCTTAGATGAAATATTTGCGCTCCGACCGGAAAGTCTTACGGTACATTCCTTGGCTATAAAGAGGGCGGCACATCTTAATATGGAGATGGAAAAGTATCAGAATATGGTTAAGGGCAGTACGAACGAGATGCTTCGACTAGTAGATGAATATGCCAGCAACATGGGGATGAAAGCGTATTATATGTACCGGCAGAAAAACATACCAGGTAATCTTGAAAATATTGGGTATTGTGTTTCAGGAAAAGAATGTTTATATAATATCTTGATTATGGAAGAAAAACAGGATATTATTTCTTGTGGAGCAGGAGCCAGCAGCAAATATGTATTTGCAGATAACAGAATAGAAAGAACAGAGAATGTTAAAAACCTGGATCATTATATTAACCGAATTGATGAGATGATTGATCGAAAGAGGAAATATCTCTAAAATAAAAGAGGAGATACTATGGCATTTGATTATGATGGGACGCATGATCTGGAGACATCATTGCAGGATTCCTTTGGAGAAGCAATTGTTCATGGGATGGTTGTCAGTAATCTGGCATCGTTTGTGGCAAAGGAAATGGCGCTTTCAGAAGAACAGTGCCATAACTTTGCAGTGGCAGGAATGCTGCATGACATAGGAAAATTGCGTCTTCGTTCTTATGTATATGAAGAAAAAGAAGCAAAACTAAATATAGATGAACTAAGGTATGTAAGGCTGCATCCTTCTTTAGGATATGCTATATTAAAAGAACATGGATATTCGGAAGAAGTTTTGTCAGCAGTGTTATATCATCATGAGAATGCAGATGGAAGCGGTTATCCGAATAACCTAAAAGGGGAAGAGATACCGTTAGGGGCTCGTATACTTCGAGTATGTGATGCATTTGGAGCCTTGATAGCGAATCGCCCATATAGGAGCGCATTCGATATCGAAACGGCAATATCTATTATGATTGAAGAAGTGAAAAACTTTGATATGAGAGTTTTTTTAACTTTTCAAAAAGTAACCCAGTCTGAAAATATGAAAAATATGTTGACGGATCTGGGAATATATTAATATATTATTTTACTGTTTTAGGAGGAAAATAAAATGGCTGAATCCATGAAAGGATTGAAAAGATCCCATAGATGTACAGAAGTATCCAGTGAAAATATTGGAGAAACTGTTACCCTGATGGGATGGGTACAGAAAAGAAGAAATCTGGGGAGTCTGATTTTTGTTGATTTACGTGACAGAAGTGGATTGATCCAGTTGTATTTTGAAGAAGAAACAATTGGTGAAGAAGGTTTTAAAAAAGCAGGTTCTTTAAGAGCAGAATTTGTAATTGCTGTAACCGGAACGGTGGAGAAAAGAAGCGGAGCGGTAAATGAAAATCTCGCGACAGGAGATATTGAGGTAAAGGTAGAAAGTATTCGTATTTTATCTGAATCAGAAACTCCGCCTTTCCCAATTGATGCGGATATTACAGTAAAAGACGAACTTCGCCTGAAATATCGTTTTCTTGATTTAAGACGTCCAAATATCCAGAAGAATCTTATGATGCGAAGCAAGGTAGCAACACTTACAAGACAGTTCCTTGCGAATGAGGGATTTTTAGAAATTGAGACTCCGATGCTTACAAGAAGTACGCCGGAGGGAGCAAGAGATTATCTTGTACCAAGTCGAGTGCATCCAGGTAGTTTTTATGCGCTTCCACAGTCTCCACAGCTTTTTAAGCAGTTGTTAATGTGTTCCGGTTATGATCGCTATTTTCAGCTTGCAAGATGTTTCCGAGATGAAGATTTACGTGCGGATCGTCAGCCGGAGTTTACACAGGTTGATATGGAATTATCTTTTGTAGATGTAGATGATGTTATTGATGTGAATGAAAGACTGCTTGCATATTTATTCAAATTATGTCTGAATGTAGAAGTGACTCTTCCAATTCAGCGCATGACATGGCAGGATGCAATGGATTACTATGGATCTGATAAACCAGATCTTCGCTTTGACATGAAGATTCAGGATGTATCCAAACTTGTAAAAGACTGTGGATTTGGTGTGTTCTCCGGTGCGATCAAAGATGGTGGTATGGTTCGCGGACTTTGTGCAAAAGGACTTGGAGATGTTTCTAGTAAGAAGATGAAACATATCGAGAAGACAGCAAAAGACTACGGTGCAAAAGGATTAGCATATATTCAGCTCAAATCAGATGGAACAGTAAAATGCCCATTCTCTAAATTTATGTCTGAAGAAGAGCTTCAGTCACTTATTCAGGCTATGGGTGGTGAAACCGGTGATTTATTAGTATTTGCAGCAGACAAATTTAAAGTAGTATGTGATGTACTCGGTGCACTTCGTCTGAAGTTTGCAGAGGAACTGAATCTTCTTGATAAATCAGATTATCGTTTTGTGTGGATTACAGAATTCCCATTACTGGAGTGGTCAGAGGAAGAAAATCGCTATACTGCAATGCACCATCCATTCACTATGCCAATGGAAGAAGATTTAGATATGATTGACACAGAACCAGGAAAAGTACGTGCAAAAGCATATGATATTGTTTTAAATGGTACAGAAATCGGCGGCGGCAGTGTCAGAATTCATCAGAATGATATTCAGGAAAAAATGTTTGAATGTCTTGGAATTTCTAAAGAACAGGCACAGGAAAAGTTTGGATTCCTTTTAGAAGCATTTAAATATGGTGTTCCACCGCATGCAGGACTTGCATATGGTCTTGACCGCCTTGTAATGCTTATGACAAAAGAAGATAGTATCAGAGACGTTATTGCATTCCCTAAGGTGAAGGATGCTTCCTGTCTGCTTACAGATGCGCCAAATACAGTAGATGATAAGCAGTTAGAGGAACTTTGTCTCGAAATTGAGATTCCGGAAAAGGAATAATAATTTCGTCTGATAGACTGACAGACGAACCCCAGAAATAAAAAGATCCCTATTTGTGACTTTCGTCGCGGCGTGTTGAATGTTCGCTTAAGCGTTCGCATCCAATAATTGCTCCCGGGTTACAAATAGGGATTCTTTTATTTCTTTTTTTAAATGATTTGGTTACAGAAGACTACAATAAAGGTTAATTGCTGGTGTGGAAAGATGGATTTCAAGGGTAGTGGCCTTCCAAAAACATTGGAAGAATATATCAGATTTATAGAGTTTGAAATGGATTTTCTA
Source organism: Anaerobutyricum soehngenii (assembly GCF_009697165.1). Classification (NCBI taxonomy): domain Bacteria; kingdom Bacillati; phylum Bacillota; class Clostridia; order Lachnospirales; family Lachnospiraceae; genus Anaerobutyricum; species Anaerobutyricum soehngenii. The sequence continues at coordinate 193,877 of NZ_VULP01000003.1, forward strand.
GAAAAAAGAAATTGTAGAATTAAAGAATTTTGTGGGAACGAAAGATGAATTAAGACAGTGTGAAAATGTAAATAAAAATATAGAATGATTCAGAATTATGAGAGTAGCGTTAGCTATGAAGTAATTCTCGCGCCATTATAGAATAGATATAATATCCGGCGCTTTTTGCAAAAAAGAAAAAATATTAAAAAAGCTTGACGTAATTATGTTGTTATGATAATATAATATACATTGCACATGAAAACACATTGATTTGAAAGAAATCGGAAAGAAAATCTTCAGATAAATGAAAAAAAGTTCTTGACAAGATAAAACATGTGTGATAAGATATAAAAGTTGCACGACATAAAAGAACAAGTTCTTCTGAAAAAGATAGAAGAAGAAAGTAAGATAGCTTCGAAAAAGAAGCTGAAAAAACTTGAAAAAAGTTCTTGACAAACAAAAGTCGATGTGATAAAATGTAAAAGCTTTCGCATGAAAGCAAAACCTTGATAACTGAATAACAAAACAACCTTGAACGTTAATTCAAATTTCATTCGGGTTTTCCTGAGAGTGATGTCTGCAGGAAAGTCCATGGAACAGAACGAAAGTTCAAAACCTAAATAAAC
>NZ_VULP01000030.1:0-39572 GCF_009697165.1 Anaerobutyricum soehngenii
AGTACACGACTTTCCAGGGAAGGTGCTCTGAGACTTTTTTCTTTCTGTAAACTAATGACAGTATACAGAACAATCCAGAGACACGCAAGCTAATCATTATTACGCTATTTTAAGAGGTCAATAACAACTAGAACTATATGTACTTTAAGGTTGTATTTCCGTCTGTTATGACGATTGTATCTATGATCCATAATTCACCTCAAAACATTGATTTTCACCAATTGTTATTATATAATATATTTAGTGAAATATCTACGAAAGGAGTACATCTATGGAACAGATAACTATTACAGCTAAAATTCAAATAGTCGCAACGGAAACGGATAAAGTTTTGCTTGATGAAACTATGTCTGTTTATCGTAATGCCTGCAATTATGTTTCAGACTATGTATTCCATACTCACGACTTAAAGCAGTTTTCACTTAATAAGGTTTTGTATTCTACTTTACGGGAAAAGTTTGGTCTTAAATCGCAAATGGCTCAGTCTGTTTTGAAGACCGTTATCGCCAGATATAAGACCATTCTGGAGAATCAAAACGAATGGATCAAACCCTCGTTCAAAAAGCCTCAGTATGATTTGGTTTGGAACAGAGATTATTCCTTAACACAAAACCGCTTTTCAATCAATACGCTGAATGGTCGTGTGAAGTTATCTTATTTTGCAGATGGAATGTCTAAGTATTTCGACCATACGATCTATAAGTTTGGTACAGCTAAGCTTGTAAATAAGCATGGTAAGTATTATCTTCACATACCAGTAACCTATGATGTCGAAGAAAGTAATATTTCTGACATCTGTAATGTTGTGGGCATAGATAGAGGTATTAACTTTGTTGTTGCCACTTATGACAGCAAACACAAGTCTGGATTTGTTAGCGGTAAGGCTATAAAGCAAAAACGTGCTAATTATTCCAAACTTCGTAAAGAACTCCAAATGCGACGGACAGCATCTTCAAGACGAAGGATAAAAGCTATTGGTGGGCGAGAAAACCGTTGGATGCGGGATATTAACCATCAGGTGTCAAAGGCACTCGTTAAAAATAACCCAAAGCACACTCTCTTTGTATTAGAAGATCTGTCAGGTATTCGTAATGCTACAGAACGTGTTAAAACAAAAGACCGTTATGTTTCTGTATCATGGTCTTTCTATGACCTTGAGCAAAAACTAATCTACAAAGCAAAACAGAATCAGTCTTCTGTTATTAAGGTAGACCCTCGCTATACAAGTCAGTGCTGCCCTTGTTGTGGGCACGTTGAAAAGTCTAACCGCAATAAGAAGATACACCTGTTTACTTGTAAAAACTGTGGTTACAAATCTAATGATGACCGCATTGGAGCTATGAATCTGTATCGTATGGGAATAGACTATCTTGCAGATAGCCAAGTACCTGATACAGTTGTAACAGAGTAAACTCTGCTACAAAGGGTGCTGTCAACCACCCTATGATGTAACGCCACTTTAGATAGCAATATCTATCGGGGATTAAAGGTCGGAGGTGTAAGCCGTTAGTACGACTGGGCAGTTACAAGCCCATGACCTTTAGGTCGTGGGTAGTTGACAGAATGGTTGATATGAAATCATGTAATGATACTCCTTTTAAAATAGAGTATCACCAACAATAGATTGAGTATGCTAAATGAATTGAGTATAAATAAAACATAAAAATTATTCTGTAAAGTGAAGATATGTGATATAATACCTAAGCTGCCGAACCTCCAGCAGAAAGGAGGTGAATTCCTATGGGAGAAGTATTTACCAGTTTTCTTATCTCTGTCATAGCAGGAGTAGTTAGCTACTACATATGCAAATGGCTGGATAGGGATAAATAGGCAGCCACAGCCTAAACGGAGTAGTTCACCGTAACGAACAAGAAAACCCTCAGAGTTGCCGCTCTGAGGGTTTTCGTTTTGCCTATGGGAATTTACCAGTTTCCTTAGCTACGTTTATTATATGCCAGAGCAGGGAAAAAATCAACTAAGAAAAAGAAAGATATTACTTTTTTTGTTGTCATACAGAGAGAAGATGAGGAAGAATATAATCAAGAGTATAATTTACTGGTACAAAAAAGTCATTGAATCCTGCGGAGAAAAATTATAAAAAGATTCAGACAGAAAGCCCTTTTGGAGAATAATATTTCTTCAAAAGGATTTTTGATATATATGGATAATTCCTGATGAAAATCTATGTTAAACCATGTATAATAGGATTTGTGGATAATAAAAAATAAAAATGGATGAGGAATGAAAATGGAGGGAAATTTAACAAAAGGTCCTATTCTAAAAACGCTGACGAAACTTGCGGTTCCGATCATGGCGTCCTCGTTTCTGGGGACTTTGTACAACATCACGGACATGGCCTGGATTGGTCTGCTTGGTTCGAAGGCAGTTGCAGGTGTAGGTGTTGGAGGTATGTTTACCTGGCTTTCGCAGGGACTTGCAGCTATGGCTAGAATGGGTGGACAGGTGCATGTGGCACAGTGTATCGGACGTGGAGACAGAGAAAGGGCACACGGATTTGCACAGGCGGCAGTACAGCTTGCTGCATTTATGGGAATGGCATATGCAATTCTTTCGCTGCTTTTTACCAGACAGATGGTAGGATTTTTTCAGCTTGCAGATGCACAGGCTCATGCGGCGGCAATGTCATATACGAGGATTGCCTGTGGGCTGATCGTATTTTCTTTTATGACGCTGACACTGACTGGACTTTATACGGCACAGGGAGATTCAAAGACACCTTTTATAGCGAATCTTGTCGGCCTGGCCGCAAATATGGTTCTGGATCCTGTGTTGATTCTTGGAGTGGGGATGTTTCCGAAGCTTGGTGTTGTCGGGGCTGCAATTGCGACAGTGACAGCACAGGCGATCGTTATGAGTATCATGATAGTCGGAATTGTCATACAAAAGAAAGAAAATGTACTAAAAGGAACTAGGCTTTTGGCAAAAATCCCGTGGGAATATCTGCAGGGAATCTGTAAGATCGGAATTCCGACAGCAATACAGGGAATGGCATATTGTGCAATCTCCATGGTGCTGACACGTATGATCTCCGGGTATGGTGCAGAAGCTGTTGCAACGCAGAGAGTCGGAGGTCAGATTGAATCGATATCATGGAATACTGCAGATGGTTTTGCAGCGGCATTAAATGCCTTTATCGCACAGAACTATGGTGCGGGCAAAAATGATCGTGTCAAAAAAGGATATAAGGCTTCTTTGTGGACGGTTGGTATCTGGGGACTGTTGATCTCAGCTGTATTTATATGTATTCCGGAACCGATTGCCAGAATCTTTTTTCATGAACCCAAAGCAATCGCAACATCAGTTGAATATCTGATTATCATAGGTTTCAGTGAAGCTTTTATGTGTGTGGAACTGACGACAGTCGGTGCATTATCAGGGCTCGGCAGAACCCGACTTTGCAGTATCATCAGTATAGCTTTTACCAGTGCAAGAATTCCGCTGTCGATCATTCTTGGAGGTATTATGGGTCTGGATGGAATATGGTGGGCTATTTCTTCAACCTCAATTGTAAAGGGAATTATTTTTACCTGTACATTTTTATGGATCACAAGAAAACGACCTTCGCAGACGTAATGTTTGCGGAGGTTTTTCTTTTCTCAAATTTTAAGGCATCAGGCTGTGCCCGGAAGGGCATGGCCTTTTTTTATACCCAAAAACAGGTTGCAGATTTGAAAAAGCTTCCTTTTTAATTATGAAAAAAAGGACCGGAGAAGTGAGATTGCCATCGGATCATAAGATGAAAAAATAAATTCTTAAAAAATAAATCATGATAATAATGTGATGATATCACAGAAAACAAATGAATTTCAGATTATAATAAAGCCATAAAAGAAAAAAAGGAGGACTGTAAAATGTCTGCTATTAATATCAATAAAAATAATTTTCAGAATGAAATAATGGATTCCGAGAAAACCGTTCTTTTAGACTTTTGGGCTCCTTGGTGTGCTCCTTGTCGTATGGTGGTTCCTATCATAGAGGAAATTGCAAGTGAACGCCCTGATATTAAAGTTGGAAAGATCAATGTGGATGAGCAGCCTGAACTGGCAAGTAAATTTGGTATTATGAGTATCCCAACTTTGGTGGTTATGAAGAATGGGAAGATTGTACAACAGGTTTCAGGTGTGAGACCTAAGAATGCAATTTTAGAAATGCTTCAATGAGGAAAGGTGGAAAAATAAGATGAAGGTAATAATCGTAGGCGGTGTAGCCGGAGGAGCTACAGCTGCAGCAAGGATACGCAGACTGGATGAACATGCAGAAATTACTGTATTTGAAAGATCTGGATACATATCCTATGCGAATTGTGGGCTTCCATATTATATTGGAGACGTGATCACAGATCCGGAAGAACTTACATTGCAGACACCAGAGAGTTTTTTTAAACGTTTTCATATCAATATGAAAATTCATCATGAAGTTATCACCATACATCCGGATTGTAAAACTGTTTCAGTGAAAAATTTGGAGAATGGTGAGATATTTGAAGAAAACTATGATAAACTGATCCTCTCTCCAGGTGCAAAGCCAACACAGCCGAGACTTCCTGGAGTAGGTATTGATAAGCTTTTTACATTTCGTACAGTAGAAGATACTTTTCGGATAAAGAAATATATAAATAAGAATCATCCAAAATCGGTTGTATTGGCAGGTGGTGGCTTTATTGGTCTGGAACTGGCAGAAAATTTGAGGGAGCTAGGCATGGATGTTACAATTGTCCAGCGGCCTAAGCAGCTGATGAATCCTTTTGATCCGGATATGGCATCGATGATTCATAGTGAAATGAGAAAACACGGGATAAAACTGGTACTGGGCTATACAGTAGAAGGATTTAAAGAAAAAGACAATGGAGTGGAGGTTCTATTGAAAGATAATCCATCCCTTCAGGCTGATATGGTAGTACTGGCAATCGGCGTTACACCAGACACAGCATTAGCAAAAGAAGCGGGTCTGGAACTTGGCATCAAGGAAAGTATAGTAGTGAATGACAGGATGGAAACCTCTGTACCGGACATTTATGCTGCAGGTGATGCAGTTCAGGTAAAACATTATGTTACGGGTGAGGATGCACTAATCTCTTTAGCAGGACCTGCCAATAAACAGGGCAGGATCATCGCAGATAACATTTGCGGCGGTGATAGCCGTTATCTGGGCAGTCAGGGAAGCTCCGTTATCAAAGTATTTGATATGACAGCAGCCACTACAGGTATCAATGAAACAAATGCCAAAAAGTCAGGATTAGATATAGATACAGTAATTCTTTCTCCTATGAGTCATGCCGATTACTATCCTGGTGGAAAAGTGATGACCATGAAGGTGGTTTTTGAAAAGGATACGTATCGCTTGCTTGGTGCTCAGATTATTGGATATGAAGGCGTTGATAAACGTATCGATGTGCTGGCAACAGCGATCCATGCAGGACTGAGGGCAACCCAGCTGAAAGATCTGGATCTTGCATATGCACCACCATACTCATCAGCTAAGGATCCTGTAAATATGGCAGGATTCATGATAGACAATATAGAAAAAGGCACCTTAAAACAATGGCATCTGGAAGATATGGATAAGATTTCTAAAGATAAAAATGTTGTATTGCTGGATGTGAGAACGGTAGATGAATTCAGCAGGGGGCATATTGATGGATTCAAAAACATACCTGTAGATGAACTGAGAGAACGAATTAGTGAAATTGAGAAAGGAAAGCCTGTGTATCTGATATGCCAAAGTGGTCTGCGCAGTTATATTGCCAGTCGTATTCTGGAAGGAAATGGATATGAAACATACAACTTTTCCGGTGGATTCCGCTTCTATGACACAGTGGTTAATGACCGTGCGCTGATCGAAAGGGCATATGCATGTGGTATGGATTATTAAAAAATAATCATAATATTTTTATAATTTTCTTGTAGCATAAAAAGATTCCCCATTTATTAGAATGACTTTCATAATTCTGATAAATGGAGGATTCTTTAGATGTTACAGAAAAACAGTTTTATGATTTTTGTAGTGTTTCCAGTCTTTTCGAATCTAGGATTGTGATTTTGCCGCGGGAGAGTTTGACGAGTCCTTCGCCTTGAAAGTATCGGAGCATTCGAGTGATAACTTCCCTGTGGGAACCAAGATGATTAGCAATCGTCTCATGAGTGATTTTCAGCTCGTTTGTTCCTTCGATAGAGGTCTCTTCTAAAAGAAATGAAGCAACACGCTTATCCAAACTCTTCCACATGATTTGTTCAATCAGCCACATGACATCAGAAAAACGGGTGGCCATTAACTCATTGGTATAGTTTGCGACGGGAGCAGATTCCTTCATGATGTCCTTATAGATTTCAGCAGGGATGATCCAAAGATCAGTATCCTTTTCTGCTTCAATGGTTACTTCAAATTGAATGGAGCGTATGATACATGAGGCGGATAAAAGACACATATCCATATCGAACAAACGGTAAAGTGTAATTTCCCGTCCTTCATCTGAAAGTATGTAAGTTCGAAGCTGCCCGGATTTAACCAGTAATAATCCAGTACAATCCAGGTTTCCGTTGTGAATGATTGTTCCTTTTTTTACATCCCGTGTAATCAAATTGTCTGAAATTAGTTTTTTCTGTGCTGTATTTAAGTCATTCCATAGTGGAAAATAATTTTTGAAGTTCATAATAGTTATCTCCTTTACGAACATAGTATACTTACTTTTTTAAGATGCGTCAATTATATAATTGACATATGCCATAAATAAAAATATACTGACTATTAGACGATGGCAGTCTGCACTGGCATTGGTATTGACTTTGCCAGATATTTGGATTGTTACTGAAGATATGACGAGACAACCGAATCAGCCATGGCGTGCGGACAGGACAACACCTGTAATTATAATCACAGGCAATCCTGATGCTGTTGAAATTAAAAGGAATTCTGTTCTTTCTATGTCATTATCAATAGTTGATTTGCGTAGTTATTAGCGTTCAAGGTAAATTCTTATGTAATAATATCACAGAAGAATTTACCTTTTTTAGGTACAATAACGGTACCAAATTTGAAAGGGGAACAAAGCATTGGCAAAAAGAGTGGCAAGTGTCGATAAAAAAAGATGTGTTGCCTGCGGAGTATGTGAAAATACTTGTCCGCTGGCAGCGGTTAAAGTGCATCGTGGGTGTTATGCGGTAGTAGAAGAAACATTGTGTGTAGGATGTGGGAAATGTGCAAGGTCCTGTCCGGTAGGATGCATTGAAATGAAAGAGAGGGCAGCGGTGTGAAGAAAAAGAAACATTGGTATGAGTATTTATGGATATGGGCAATCCTTTATTTTGCTCTCGGTTTTTTTAATATATTGTTCGCCTGGTTTGGCATGATTGATTTTCTGTTGCCGTTAGGAATAGCAATATTCGGTGGAAATAAATTTTTCTGTAATCATTTGTGTGGACGTGGCCAGCTTTTTAGTAAGCTTGGTGGAGATTTAAAATGCTCAAGAACTAAACCAACCCCGCGATGGATGAGTTCAAAATGGTTCCGATATGGCTTTTTGATATTTTTCCTTACAATGTTTGGGAATATGGTATTTCAGACATATTTAGTTGGTGCCGGAGCATCCTCCTTGCGTGAAGCTATCAAACTATTCTGGACCTTCCGTGTTCCATGGGGATGGGCATACACTGCAGGAACAGTAGCTGATTGGGTGGCACAGTTTAGTTTTGGATTTTATAGTTTGATGCATACATCTTTGTTGTTAGGCTTGATTGTAATGGTGTTATATAAGCCTCGAACTTGGTGTACATTTTGTCCAATGGGAACAATGACGCAGGGTATATGTAAATTAAAAAATAATGAAAATAAGTAATACTATTAGGTGATTTATAAAGGGCATATGTCGAAAATGTTATGGGAAAAACGCATATCATGAAGCTGGCTTATGCGGCGTGTCAGGCATCAAAACATGATGTGTCATTTTCACAGAAAACAACAATGCTTTTCCGCCCAGATCAGTCAAGTATTGGGCGGCTGGTAAACAGAAATAAAAACCATCCAGATTAGAGCGTGATATAAAATATTGAAATTCTTATAAAGCTGTAAAAATCTACGTTGAATTTTACAGCTTTTTGTGTATAATAAAAGTAACAGAAACAATATGAATGTGGACCGCACGGTAGGTTGTATTTATGAGCGAGAAGCGAATGCGAGTGTTCGTTTTATCAAGGAAGGAGCTGAAAGAATATGGCAAATATTTTACCAGTATCTGATTTGAGAAACTATAATGAAGTTTTGAAAAACTGTCATAAAGGAGAACCAGTATACTTGACAAAGAATGGCAGAGGACGTTTTGTAGTTATGGATATTGAAGATTACGAGCGTGATCGTGCAGAGAAAAAGCTTTTGCTGAAGTTGCAGGAAGCCGAAGAAGCAGTAAAAGATGGCGAAGGTTGGCTGGATTTGGACGAACTGAAAGCACTTGTGGGGGAATAAAATGTTAAAACTGCGGATTAATCCTATTGTTGCAAAGGATCTTAAGAATATTCGGGATTATATTGCTGAGGATAACGAAGAATATGCCGCAAAGACCATAAAGGAACTTTACGGTAAATTTGAAAATCTTCAAATATTTCCGGAAATGGGTTCGGATCTTTCAAAACGAGTCAGCTTTCGGACAGATTATAAATATGCAATATGGGAAGATTATGTGATTATCTATAAAGTAAGAAAAGAGGATGTAGAGATTTATCGTGTAATTAACCGATATCAGGATATTACGAGAATCTTCGATTGATACACAATCATGATAACAAATTGATAACACCGTTCAGTATAGTCTGTGTCCCTTGGACAGTGGAACACATATAAAACCAGATAGAACTATAATTCCTATACAAAAGATGAAAATAAATGCATCCATTGCGGCAAATGCCTGAAAGTTTGCCCAAACAAAGCACTGCATTAGGAAAAATTTTAGGGAATGTTTGACTCACATGAATCAAATATTCCCCTGTTTGGAACAATTTATTTCTCAATAGCCCCTTCTATATATCCATACAGACTTGTTTTCCTATGCTTCAAAACCGATGAGAAGGGAGCCCGGCTCTGCGTAATAACTGCAAAGGGCTCTTGTTTTTTGAATCTTTCCATTAAAAATTCCAAATGTATTTTCAATCAATTTTTTTAATTCTAAAGCACCAGCTTCGTTATTGTTGTGAGCAATGATGATTTTTCCATCTGTATAACCACACTCTTTAAGATGATTGATCAGTTTTTTTAATGCTCTTTTTTCTCCTCTGCATTTATCAAGCGGTAATAAAGTTCCTTCCTCACTCGCCTTTCCAACGACTCTGACTCCTAATAAACCGATTCCGGCTGCAATTACCGGACTTATTCGTCCGTTCTTTGCAAAATTGTTTAAAGATGCCAGAGAAAAATACAGGTGTGTTTTATCTTTATATTCAAGAAGGGTTTTATAAATATCATCCGGAGCAAAACCAGCTTTTATGAGTTCAGCTATTTTTTCAATAAAAAGTGCGATTTCCGGTCCTGTAGATAAAGAATCTAAAACATATACTTTCCTGCCAGCATGATTCTGTTCATAGATGTCCTTAGCGATAACAGCACTGTTATATGTACCGGACAGGGTACTTGTAATGGTGATACAAAAGACAACATCGGCATCGCCAAAGGCATTCTCCCATTCGTGAGGACTTGGACTTGATGTCGATGTCTTCCCTTTATAAGAAGAAAGATCCTCCTGCATAGCTGTAAGATTAATCTTATCATCATCTACGTAATCGTTCTCCCCTACGATTACATGAAGTGGAACAATTCCGAAATCTATATCGGGTAAAGCTAAAAGATTTGCAGATGAATCTGCAACGATTTTCATTTTCATTTGTAACCTCCGTTAATAGTTTTAAATACTTTTATATCAGTTTTTAAAAAACTTATCAAAAGGTATAGTAAACCATACATATGTGTTTGTCAAGGTATTAAATAACTTTATTGCGGTTTTTTGGTATCTGATATATAATAATGTTTCAGAATTACGAGAGCAGCGTTAGCTACGGAGTAATTCGTGACATCATGTTAGGTCAAAATACCTTTAGAACCTGACATCATATAATAATATACTGCTAGGAAAAAGAGGTAAGTTATTTGGCGCTATGCTAATGAGACACTACCTCAGTCAGAAAGAAGGAATGTATTATGAAATTTTCAGCCAGAGACTATAGAATGCCAAGATATAAAGAAATTCCCAATGTAGGACTTTATCTTGAGCAGACAGTAAAGTACATTAATGAATGTTTAGCACCAATAGAAATTTCGATTACACCATCCATGTTAAGTAACTATGTAAAGAAGGGATATATTGACCGGCCGGTAAAAAAACAGTACTATGCGGATCAAATAGCATATGCGATTTATATTGTGATTATAAAGCAGGTTCTTTCTATGGATAATATAGCCTCCCTTTTTGTTTTACAAAAAGCAACCTATACGTTACCGGTTGCTTATGATTATTTTTGTTCAGAATTAGAAAAGACGCTTGTAGCTATATTTGAAGATAAAGAAGAACCAAAAAAGGAAACAGGAGATAGTTCATTTGAAAAAAAGATGCTTCGTAGCGTGATTATAGCGGTATCGCATATTATTTATTTAAATGACTGTTTTAAAAACAATTTACAGGACAATGCTTCCGATTCTATAAGACGAGCGAAATGAGCATATGTCAATTAAGTTATTGACATATGTTTATAATAGTTGTAGTATAGAGAAAAGATTGTGAAAGGAGTATCCTATGCCAAGACCGATAAAGTGCAGAAAAGTCTGCCATTTTCCAGATATATTGGAATTTCGACCATCCAATGAAAAGGGAGGAAGAGGGGAGGAAGATGAAAAAGAGGTGATTCTGCTGACAGTAGATGAATATGAAACGATTCGTCTTATAGATAAAGAAGGATATAGCCAGGAACAGTGTGCAGGCTTTATGCAGATTGCAAGAACGACTGTTCAGAGAATCTATGAGATCGCCAGAAAAAAAGTGGCAGATGCAATCATAGATGGACATCCTCTTCGAATTGAAGGAGGAGATTTCCAGATCTGCGATGGTAAAAGTAGTAAATGTGGTCTGGGTGGATGCTACAAACAAGAATTTTATCAAAAGTATGCAACAGAAAAAGGAGAAAGTATAATGAGAGTAGCAGTAACATATGAGAACGGACAGATTTTTCAGCATTTTGGACATACAGCGGAATTTAAAGTTTATGATGTACAGGATGGAAAAGTAATCCATTCTGAAGTTGTAGATACGAATGGAAGCGGACATGGCGCATTGGCCGGTGTTCTGAATGCATTGAAGGCAGATGTTCTTATTTGTGGCGGAATCGGAGGCGGAGCACAGATGGCTTTATCAGCGGCAGGAATTAAGCTTTATGGAGGCGTTTCCGGTGATGCAGATGCGGCTGTGGAAGCTTTTGTGAGCGGAACGTTAGATTACAACCCTGATGTAAAGTGCAGTCATCATGATCATGAACATGGAGAAGGACATACCTGTGGCGAGCATGGATGTGGAAGCCACAGCTGCCATTAATTGTTAATAAAGAATAGATTGCGAGGGGCTGTCGCGCTATTGTTCCAACTTTAGACTATTGAAAAACACAGAGAGACTCCATATATAAATCCACACTCGTTGAAGTACTTCGTCGGATTGTGTCCAGGTCAGTAAGACAAGAGATTGTCTTCTTCCCTTGGATGCAATCTCTCCTCGTTCTTCAAATAGTGCAGATTTATATATGGAGTCTCTCTATGTTTTATTTTTATCTCAGTCGAGAAGACTCCCACCTCTTTCAGGTGGTGAGTGACAGCAAATTTGTCTCAGTGGGAGTCCAATCTCCGACTGAGATAAACGCTCCGCGAGGATGCGCAGTGATTCTGTAAAGAATATGTCAGCTTACGCTGACCAGAATCACGCGCCAAGTCTCGCAGCGACTCGACTTGAATTTATCTCGGAACAATAGCCCGACAGCCATTTGCGTAAAAAAATCAAAGCTTGACAAAAAGGAAGCAGAACTATATAATCATAATCGTTCTAAATAGAACATTAATAAAGCGATATAACAAGGAGTAGAAATATGTTTTTTTGGGATCAGCATAAAACAATCACCAGCTGTTATGAACTATTTACGAGAAAAGTATGTGACAGGTATCAGCTAACGCAAATGGAATATGATATACTTATGTTTTTACATAATAATCCGAAGCATAATACGGCAGCAGATATCGTAAAGATTCGTAAATCAACGAAATCTCACGTATCTACTTCTCTGAAAGCATTAGAGAATAAAGGCTTGATTGAAAGAATTCAGAACACCCAGAATAAAAAGCATATTGAGATTGTTATATTAAATAAGGCAGAGTCCATTATCAAAGATGGAATGAAAGCACAGAAAGAATTCGCTAAAAATGCTTTAGATGGATTAACCGAAGAAGAAAAGTATATGTGCATGGCGGTATTTAATAAGATTTGTGCCAATGCAGATGCGTACTTAAAAAAATATGCAGAGGGAGAGAAAGAAAAATCATTTTTGTTATAACCAATTAATTAAAAAGGAGAAGTAAGAATGAGAGAAGAAAAATACCAGCCAAAGATGCCGGATATTATGGAAGCGATATTTGATGCCGGATATTTGATATTTGATTTAGTAGCAGCAATTTTATTTTTCACCTATGCAAAAGGAAATACGTTGTTTATTCTTTATGGAATATTAACATTGACTCTTGGCGGCGGAGATGCATTTCATTTAGTACCTAGAATCATAAGAGCTGCACGTGGAACGAATGACAGAATAAAGAAACAGCTTGGGATTGGGTTACAGATATCCTCAATTACAATGACTGTATTTTATATTATTTTAATGTATGTTTGGAAGTATACTTTCCCGGATTTTAATATACCTGCTGCAGTAAAAGCAATGGTATGGATTTCTGCGATCATGAGAATTGCTGTCTGTATTCTTCCACAGAATAACTGGTGTACAGAGGATGGAAATCTCAAGTTATCGATTATCAGGAATGCTGTTTTTGCTGTTACTGGTATAGGAGTCATTATTCTGTATACGATATCCGAAAATGCAAATGGATACCATATGACAAGAATGGTCGCAGCAATTATTATTTCCTTTGGCTGTTACCTTCCTGTAACATTATTTAGCAAAACAAAACCAAAAGTTGGATTACTGATGATTCCAAAGACATGTGCATATATGTGGATCATTGCAATGGGACTTCAACTGTTGTTTTAATAAATTAAGGTAAGTAAATTAATGGCAGCAGTGGATTGAAATAATGAATAATTTATAATAAAAAGAAGGAAGCCTATCATACAGCATCCATCTTTTTGTATATACCCTTTTACATTCTTCCATTTTTAAACATAAGCATCATTTCATTTGTAAGGCTGAAATCATCCGGTTGGAGTTCAAGCTCTTCTCTGGTCTTCCATTCTGCCAGTTTTAATTCAGATTCATCCATATGAATATCAGTGTCTCCATCCACATCACAATAGAAACCAGCAAGGATATCATCAACGATTCCCCATGGCTGCGATTTATAATAACGGATGTTTTTTACCCGCAGTCCGGTTTCTTCAAGTACTTCTCTTTGTACAGTCTCTTCCAAAGTTTCTCCAATTTCAGTGAAGCCAGCAACAAGTGCGTAGTGGGCAAAACCTGTACGATACTTTGTGACAAGAATTTTATCATCATTACATATGCCGACAATAACAGCAGGCACGATTCGAGGATAAATAACATGTCCGCAAGAAGGACATATTAAAGCTCGTTCTGTAGTAGAGTGGACAGTTTTATTTCCGCAGCATCCGCAAAAACGATTATTTTTATACCAGTTACGAAGCTGAAAGCCTGTGATGCCCGCAAAAATACGGTGCTTTGGGTGGACATTTTTTTTGCGAAGATTACGAATCGGGGTAAAGGTAAAGCCTTTTGGAAGTTGTGCAGGTTCCTGTTCTAATAAAAAGTAATGAGCATCATCGACAGAAAAAAGATAAGTAAGGGCATCTTTTTCAAAAGGAAATGTACCGTCTTTCGTTATAAAATCCTGAACGGTAGGGAAAAAGAGATAATTTTCGTAATCTTTATAAGAAGAGAGTTTGTGAAGAATCCCTTCTTTAGTGAAATATAAAACGATGCTGTCATTATCCGGTTTTGCATCAGTATCAAAATGGTTATCTAATTTATGTGGGTAAATATCCTGTATCATAATGTCTTTTAAACCTCCTGAAATTCAAGAATAGTATCATGATGTTAGCTACTCTCGTAATCCTATGATAGCAGAATAATGATTTAATGCAAGAGGATTTCCGCTCTTTCCTCTATTGAAAAAAATCAGGAGTTCATGATACAATTTATACAATACTGTTTAATTTTGATGAAACAGCTCTGATGGCAGGGAACAGTTACAGAGAGTAGATGTTTTTAGGGAATAAAAGAGTAAGAAAGAGTAAAAAAGAGTAAAAGGAAAGTTTGAGGAAAGGATATGACGAAGTTTTTTGTAAAGAAACCGTATTTTGTTCTGGTGACGGTAATCATTGTTTTGGTTGTTGGTTTTGTCAGTCTTGGTGAGATGCAGACAGATCTTCTTCCAGAGTTAGAACTGCCGTACATGGCGGTGATTACAACAGAAGTAGGAGCTTCTCCGGAAAAGGTGGAGAATGATGTTATTAAGCCGATGGAGAGTACGCTTGGTACGATTAATGGCGTAGAGAAACTGACAAGTACTTCTGCCAATAATTATGGGATGCTGATGCTTGAATTTGCGGAAGATACCAACATGGAAGCGGCGCTTGTTCGTGTGTCTAAGGCATTGAATTCGCTGAGTCTGCCGGAGGGATGTGGAACACCGAATATCATGGAAATCAGTGCGGATATGATGGCGACAATGTATGCCAGTGTCAGTTACGAAGGGAAGGATATTAAAGAGCTGTCTAATTTTGCAGAAAAGACGATCAAGCCATATTTAGAACGTCAGGATGGTGTAGCAAGTGTATCGGCTAACGGTCTTATTGAAGATCATGTAGAGATTCGTCTGAATGAGAAGAAGATTGACCAGATGAATGATAAGATTCTCGGGCAGACGAATGACAAGCTTCTTGAGGCAAGTGAGAAGATTGAAGATGCAAGGGCTTCTCTAAAAAAGAGTAAAGAACAGTTAAAAAAGCAGGAAAAGACGTTAAGCAGCAAGCAGCAAGAAACGAATCAGAAGCTTGCTGAGGCGCAGACAAAGCTTGCGGAGGCATTATCACAGAAAGCAGCATACGAAGCAGAACTTAATAGTCTGAAGGCAAGCCAGAGTGCATTAAAGGCAGAAAAAAAGGCATATAAAGAAGCAGGTCTTGAGAAGACATACCATACTTTAAATAATACATTCAAAAATTTAAATGTGACAATGGGTGAAGCTGCAAAACAGATGGGAATTACAATTCCGGAATCAGTGAAAGAGGCAATAAATCATCCAAAGCAGTTTGAAGCGTTTGTCTCCTGGATGGAGCAGATGGGGTATGGTGAACAGTTTTCTAAACTGACGATAGATTCTTTGAAGCAAATGTATAAAGCAGTGGAAGTTCGTCTTCCGCAGATTGATACAGAACTTTCTAATTTAAAAATAAAGATTAAAGTACAAAAGACGATTATTGATAAGTTAAAAGAGCAGATGAAAGGGCTTGATAAGCAGCAGTCAAAATTAATTGCAGGCGGCTATTCTGCAGCAGCCGGATTTGGTGCCGGTCAGGCACAGATCGCAGCAGGAAAGACACAGATAGAGTCAGCGCAGAAGGAATTAGATGATGCAGAGGATAAGCTGGAAGATTCCAGAAAGGCTGCCAGAGAGAACGCAAACATTGATGCATTGCTGAGTCTCGATACTTTATCAACAATGATTTCAGCACAGAATTTTTCAATGCCTGCAGGATATATCGAAGATAAGAGTGATCATCAGTGGCTTGTAGAAGTCGGAGATAATTTCACAAATGAAAAGCAGCTGAATAATCTTGTACTTACGAAGATTGATGGAGTAGGAAAGATTCGGGTGAAAGACGTTGCAGATGTGACCGTTGTAGATAATCAGGGCGAAGCTTATTCAAAAGTAAATGGAGAGAATGCCATTCTGTTATCTGTATTTAAAGGAAGTACATCGAATACAAGTACTGTATCCAAAGGAATTCAGAATGCATTTAAAAAACTGGAACAGAAATATAAAGGTCTTTCTTTTGCGATCATAATGAATCAGGGAGAGTATATCAATATCATTATAAAGAGTGTATTGAATAGTATTTTATTAGGTGCGGTACTCGCGATCATCGTCCTTGCCCTCTTCTTAAAAGATATACGTCCGACGATCATTGTTGCATTTAGTATTCCGTTTAGTGTATTATTTGCGATTATTATCATGTACTTTACCGGAATCAATATTAATGTTATGTCTCTAGCCGGACTTTGTCTTGGAATCGGTATGCTTGTAGACAACTCTATTGTAGTTATGGAAAATGTATATCGATTCAGCAATGAAGGCATGTCAGCGCCAAGGGCAGCAGTTCGGGGAACAGCACAGGTAGCGGGACCAATCTTAGCTTCTACACTTACAACAATCTGTGTATTTCTCCCGATGGTTTACACATCCGGTATGGTAAGTCAGTTATTGATTCCATTTGCATTTACGATATCGTATGCACTGATAGCCTCCCTGCTTGTGGCTCTTACCGTTGTCCCAACAATGGGTTCGGTAATTCTTCGAAAAGCAAAAGAGATAAAACAGCCATGGTTTGAGAAGATAAAAGACATTTATGGAAACATTTTAGAACTTGCACTTCGATTTAAAATCGTTCCGCTGCTTATCTCTATTGTATTGCTCATCATTTGTGTGATGCAGAGTATGCGGACAGGAATTGTTATGATGGATGATATGGACAGTAACCAGATTGCAGTCAGCATGACATTAGAAGATACGATCAAGAAAGAAAAGGCATACCAGACAGCCGATGAAGTAATGGGAATACTGACAGGAATAGACGGAATTAAGAAGGTGGCAGGTCTTGATGGCAATGCCAGTGTAACTTCAAGTATGATGGAAACCGGAGCAACAGATAATTATACAACATTTACTTTTAATATTATTACAGAAGAAAATATTAAAACAACCAAGGAATTCCGTAAGATCCGAAAAGATATCGAGAATAAGACAAAGAATGTACGATGTAAAAAACTTACGGTATCTTCCTCTGCAATAGGTGATATGTCCACTCTTAGCGGTGGGGGGCTTTCTGTCAATGTATACGGAGAAAATCAGCAGAAATTAATTAAGATCAGCGAAGATGTTGTAAAGATGATGAAAAATATCTCTGGAGTAAAAACAGCAACAAATGGTATCGAAACTGCCGATAAGATGTTACATTTAAAAATTAATCGAAATAAAGCAGCAGAACATGGTCTTACGATAGCACAGATTTATCAGGAAATCGCAAAACATACAACGACCGAAAAAAATGCGATTACCTTAAATATGGATGATAAAGATGTGGAAGTAAATCTGATCAATGAGACAGACAAACTCACCTATGAAAACATTTTAGATATGAAAATCGAAACCACAGAAAAAAATAGTGATGGCGAAGATGAAAAACATACATATAAACTGTCTGAATTTGCATCAGAAGACGATGGATACAGCATGGAAAGTATCACCAGAGAAAATCAAAAGCCGTATCTGACGGTAACAGCAGAATTAGAAGAGAATGCCAATGCTACCTTGTTATCAAGAAAACTTCAAGAAAAAATTGATAAATATAAAGCACCAGATGGTTACGAAGTAGAACTTGCCGGAGATGCAACACAGACAACAGAAATGTTAAAACAGATGGGAAAAGCATTAGCACTCGGCTTTTTGCTCATCTACCTTATCATGGTAGCACAGTTTCAGAGCCTCTTATCTCCGTTTATTGTTATATTTACCGTACCACTGGCATTTACAGGCGGAATGATCGGTCTTGGAATTTTCCATTTGTCCATTTCATCGATGGCATTAATGGGCTTCATGATCTTGATGGGAACCGTCGTAAATAACGGTATTGTATTTGTAGATTACGTCAATCAGCTGCGGATGGGCGGCATGGCAAAAAAAGAAGCACTGATCGAAACAGGAAAAACAAGGATGCGACCAATCCTCATGACCGCACTCACAACAATACTTTCTATGAGCGTTATGGTATTTTCACAGGATGCAGGAAATGCAATGCAGAAAGGAATGGCGGTTGTAGTCGCATTCGGCCTGTTATACGCAACACTTATGACATTGTTTATCATTCCGGTAATGTATGATATCCTCTATCGTAAGCAACCAAAAGAAATTGATATAGACGATACGGATTTGTAGATTTGGTGTAGACGAAAAAAGAAATAATACCCTATCCCAGATGCTCTGTAGTCGCTGTGTTTAAAATGCTCATCCGCATCTTAAACACGCTCCGAAGCCGCATCTGGGATAGGGTATTATTTCTTTTTTCTGTTTAATCGAAATCTGTAGTTGATAGGAATGGGGATTGCCAAAATCCCTTTTTCGAAAATCTTTCTAAATTTAGATATAGTCAAATGTAGAAAGAAAAAGTTTCTTATTATCTTATCTTCGTTAAAAAGGAATACCTTGAAATAAAATATAGAAACTATTAAAAATTAAACATAGTGCGAATCATAAGCTACGCAAAAAACGCAGGCCATTCGCACTTAAAAAAGGAAAAATAGTACAATATATTGCGATATAAAGCTAAAAATAGCGGACAAAAAAGTTGTTGAGGCTAGATATGTACATGATAGTTGAGGTATCACAATATGTTGCAGTCGCCTCCTTCTCGGAGGCGTGGATTGAAATATCTCGCTATCTACATTTCATTTAGATGTTAGGGTCGCCTCCTTCATGGAGGCGTAGTGAAATAGATATAATCCGGATAAACTATGTGGTGATGCTGTGGCTGTCGGGAAATAGATAGCTCCTAAAAATTTTTCATAAAAAGAAAAAAAGATGGCTAACGACAACCATCTTTTCTCCGTTCCATGTTATGATGGAACTATGCTAAAACAAGATTATTATAACGAATTTTTTGAAATGGGGCAACAGAAAATTAACTTTAGTTTCTTCGAATTGAGTTTACCTGACGATGATCCAGTCTATACCCTGAAAAAGTGATGGAGGATTTAGATTTTTCTGGCTTGTTAGCCAACTGTTCTCCGCTGAAAATCCTGAAACTTCAAAAAAATCTGCTCTAGATTGCCGTAGAGAATTATTTCATTGTCCAGACTTATGTAAGTAATGACCGGACAGATTATAATACATTGATTCCTGTGTTAGAAAAGCACAAAAACGCATTTGGAGAGATTTTGGAAGAAGTAACTGCAGACAGTGGTTATTGCAGTGAAAAGAATCTTTTGTATTTAAAGGAACATAAAATCTTCAGTTACATCAAGCTGCAGAGAAAAATAAGGTCATGAAGATTAACGAACCATGGGAAGCTTTAAAAGAGGATGCCCATGCAAATATACAGAGTGAGAAAGGAATTTTGAACCGGCAGCCCCTTCGTTTTTTGAGGCAAAATGAAGCATTTAGCGCAACCAAGCAAAATCAAACTTATAACAATTCTTTGTTCTTTAGATGACTTAATACAATTTAGTCAAAAGACACACACTTCTGGAGAATCCCCATTCCTGCCTAACTGTGGATTTGGAATAGTCAGAAAAAAGAAAACCTATCCTATCCCAGATGCGGCTTGGGAGCGGGTTTAAGATGCGGATGAGCATCTTAAACCCAGCGACTACAGAGCAGATGGGATAGGATAGGTTTTCTTTTTTCGTCTGTACCAAATCTACAGATTAAAATTTGTCGTATAGACCAAAGAAGAAGATGAAGAGGACGATGAGCGGAAGTATATAAGAGATATATCCTCTCATCCAGTTCTGTATTTTCAGGCCTTTTCCGGTATTGGCTTCTGTAGTGAAGTTCTTCCAGCCCCAGCCGTATCTGCTTGTACAGAATAAAAGATATACAAGAGAACCGAGAGGTAAGAACAGATTACTTACTAAGAAGTCTTCAAAATCAAGCACAGCACCGCCAAATACTGCAAAGATATCACTGCTCCATAAGTTATATCCAAGGACACATGGAACAGAAAGCAGAATGATGGCAATTGCATTGATAAAGCTGGATTTCTTTCTACTCCATCCGGTTAATTCCATACCGCAGGAAATGATATTCTCAAATACGGCAAGAATAGTAGAAAAAGCGGCAAAGGACATAAATATGAAGAATAAACTTCCCCATAATTTACCCATAGGAATATGATTAAAAATATTCGGCAGAGTAATGAAGATAAGCCCAGGGCCGGAAGTCTGGTCTACATGGAATGTAAAGCAGGCAGGGAAAATGATGAGTCCGGATGTAATAGCTACAAAAGTGTCTAATAAAGCGATATTTAAAGATTCTCCGAGCAGGGAGCGTTCTTTTCCAATATAACTTCCAAAAATAGACATAGCACCAATACCGAGACTTAAAGTAAAGAATGCCTGATTCATCGCTCCGGTAATTGTTTTGATGATTCCGATTTCTTTCATTCGTTCAAAGTCAGGAATTAAATAAAAGCTTAATCCTTCTTTGGCACCATCCATAAAAAAGCTGTTAATGGCAAGAATGACCATAATAAATAAAAGAGAGATCATCATTACCTTTGTTACTTTTTCAAGACCGTTTTGTAATCCGATGGAGCAGACTAAGATACCTGCGATAACAATAATAACCATCCAAAAGCCCATAACCTGTGGCTGGCTGAGCATGGTATTAAACTGTGAAGCTACAGCATCGGAATCCAAACCTGTAAACTTTCCTGTTGCAGTCAGATAGAAGTAATGAAGCATCCATCCAGCAACTGTTGTGTAAAACATCATTAATAAATAGCAGCCGATTAGTGTAATGTAACCATGAATATGCCATTTCTGTCCCGGCTTTTCCAAAGCATAGTAAGCTTTTACCGGGCTTTTTTGACTGGCTCTTCCAACTGCAAATTCCATTGTCATAATAGGAAGTCCGAGAATTAACAGGAAAAGAAGGTAGAATAACACGAAAGCGCCACCGCCTCCCTGACCTGCCATATAAGGGAACTTCCATACATTTCCTATTCCGATAGCACAACCAGCAGAAATAAGAATAAATCCAAGACGAGAACCTAACCTTTCTCTTTCCTTCATAAGTACCTCCCTTATAAAATAATGTATTCTCGGAATTTTCTCACAAAATCAAGCACAAAAAGATTCCGAAAGTACATAATAGTGTATAAATACCTCGGAAATTATATAGTTTTACCAGAAAAATGTCAAGGATACCTTTTCTTGATTTTGTGGGATTCTCTGATATAATGATGTTAGGGTCAAAATGTATTTTACCCCTAACATCAATTATAATTAAAAATAACAATGTACTCAAAATGATTTTGAAAGAATAGAGTGAGGGAGAAAAAATGACAGTAAAAGAATGTTATGAACTGATGGGCTCAGATTATGAAGGTGTTCTGGGAAGATTAGGAAGCGAGGCTATAGTTAAGCGTTTCGCATTAAAATTCTTACAGGATCCAAGTTTTGCTCAGTTAAAAGAAAGTCTTGCTAAGAATGATGGAGAAGAGGCATTTCGTGCAGCACATACATTAAAAGGTGTGTGTCTGAATCTGGGATTTGATGAACTTTTTGAAGTGAGTGCGGAACTTACAGAAAAGTTAAGAGAGAGAAAAACTGCAGGAAGTGAAGAATTATTTCAGAAGGTATCACAAAAGTATCAGAAAACAGTGACGGCAATCCAGGGCTTGGAATAGATTGGAGATTTGTAGATTGTACGTTATTTAGAAAAGATGAACCCCTGAAAAGTATAGAAGAGGAAACGGAATTGTTTTAGGCTGCTATACTTTTCAGGGGTTTTATCTGTGGTGAAAAGAGAGAAGATTACGCGGTCTTTGCTCCGGCTTTTCTGCGTACCCATCCCATAAAGCGGGCAAACTCTCTTTTGTTTGTAAATATTTCTTCATAACAATTCAGTATTTCTGAAACCATCTGCCGCATATAGGCCGTATCATTCTCATTGCACATTTCCTGGGAAAGATAGTTATCGTGTAATTCCTGAATTCTGTTCTTTAACTGTGAAGAAGAATCAAGTTTCTTACAGATTGGCATGGACATCTGCTCTAAAGCACCGTCTCTCATCCATCTAGTCATCTTCTTCTCGTAAGCATAATGTTCGGGAATGGTTCCCTCAAAAATTGTATTGTGTGGATAAGTAAAATAATCTTCTACATAATGCAGGACCCAGCCAAGTTTTAAATAAGAAAAACAACCGCCCCGGCCCTTCTCTTCCAAAACTTCCATGTGATTTATTATTTTATCAAAAGTCGCTTCCCACGTATGTCCTTCCAAATAGGTGTATACAAATAAATCCGGTAATATACTACCAAGCAACAAAGCTGCTTTATGAGTTTTGTGCATATTCCCTGTTAATGACTTTGTCACAACTAAATGTCCTATTTTATCCATTAATTTAATTTCTCCTTTTAAAAACAGAATGTCCTTTCGGAATGTTTTCGTGCCTGACGTTGTGAGTACATCACATAATTTGATATACTTTTGTTATTATACACTTTCTTTCTGTCTTGTTGGTCGAATTCACCTAATCGTAAGAAATACTTAAAGATTGTGAATTGTTAACTCAAATATGCCGAAATGCGTTGACAATTAAAATTTACCATGCTACATTTAATGATGTTAGGGGCAAATACCTTTTGACCCTAACATCATTAAATGACAGAAAGTTAAAACAGAAGTGTTTGGTTGTATGCATTTTCGGAAAGGATTTTACTATGAGTTCAATGATAACTGCGGATACAATACGAAAAATATTATCGGATAATATAAATAAAGAATATTCATTTTCCAGAGAAGAAGCGATTGCAATTATGAATCTTCCGGAAGAAGATATGCCTTTTCTTATGGAAATGGCAGGAAGTTTACGTAAAAAATATAAGGGGAATCATGTGAGTATTCATCTGCTCACGAATGCCCGAAGTGGAAACTGTTCTCAAAACTGTGCTTATTGTGCACAATCATGCCGTTCGAAAGCAGATATTGAAAAATACAAATGGGTTGATGATGAAAAGTTATACAGTGATAATGCATTTGTACATGACAATCATCTTTCAAGACATTGCATCGGTCTTAGTGGAATGAAGTTTACGGATGAAGATATCGAAGAACTTGCTGAAAAAATTCGTGTTATGAAAGCAGACGGAACACATCTTTGCTGTTCCATTGGTTTTCTTACGGAAAAACAGGCATTAATATTAAAAGAAGCCGGATTAGACCGTATCAATCACAATCTTAACAGCAGCCGGTCTTACTACCATAATATATGTACAACTCACACTTACGAACAACGTGTAAATAATATACATATGCTTCAGCGCCTCGGTTTTGAAATTTGCAGCGGAGGGATTATCGGTATGGGAGAAAGTAAAGAAGATATCGTAGATATGCTCCTCGATCTTCGTGAGATTCAACCGGAAGCACTTCCGATTAACTTCCTGCTTCCGATACCGGGAACTCCACTAGAACATGCAGACACTACAGTACTCACCCCGTCTTACTGCATGAAAGTTTTATGTCTTGCCCGCTTGTTAGTTCCTCAATCAGATATCCGTTGTGCGGCTGGAAGAGAAGTTTATTTTAAAGGACGAGAGAAAGAATTACTCAGTGTTGTAGATTCTATCTTTGCCTCTGGTTATCTGACAGCAGATGGACAGGGAATCTCAGATACGATAAAAACAATTACGGATGCAGGATTTGTATATGAAATAGAATCTGATTGATTTCTGGCAATATAGACAATTTAATAGAAGAAGATAGCAAAAAAGCTCTGGATTTTAGTTATATTTAAAAAATTCAGAGCTTTTTTTTATAAATGATGAAAAATGCAGGGAATAACTTTAAAAATTTATTTTATGTTCTGAAAATGAAATAAAAATTAGGAAATGCCTTGACAAAATGAAGGAAAAGGTCTATAAAGCTTCATGTATACAAAAGGTATACATAAGGAAGGAGAGGACTTAGAAATGAATACATTAGTAATTGTTTTAATTGCGGCAGTTTTATTAACAGCGGCATATGTATTTTATGGCAGGTGGCTTTCTAAAAAATGGGGAATTGATCCAAAGGCGGAAACACCAGCACATAAATTTGAAGATGGACAGGATTATGTTCCGACCGATGGCTGGACAGTATTTAGTCATCAGTTTTCTTCTATTGCGGGAGCAGGACCTGTAACTGGAGCGATTCAGGCAGCAGTATTTGGCTGGCTTCCCGTACTCTTATGGGTATTAATCGGAGGTATTTTCTTCGGAGCAGTTACTGATTTTGGCGCATTATATGCCAGCGTAAAAAATGATGGTAAGTCGATGGGACTTTTGATTGAAAAATATATTGGCAAGCTTGGAAGAAAGTTATTTCTTGCATTTTGCTGGTTATTTACTTTAATTGTTATCGCAGCATTTGCTGACATGGTTGCAGGTACATTTAATGCGTATACAGTAGACACAAACGGAGTGATCCGTCTTGCAGATACTGCAAAGACAAACGGAGCAGCAGGAACAATTTCCCTGTTATTTATTGTATTCGCAATGATTTTCGGACTGATTCACAAACATTTTCAACTGACAGGCTGGAAAGAGACAGTGGTTGGTTTAGTATGTACAGTAGCAGCACTTGCGATTGGTATGGCAATGCCAATTACTTTAGGAAAAGATGGATGGACATATATTACATTTATTTACATTTTCTTTGCAGCAGTATTGCCAATGTGGTTATTAAAGCAGCCACGTGATGCAATGACAACGTATATGTTTATCGGAATGATTGCAGGTGCAGTAGTAGGTTTGCTTGTAGCACATCCAAGTATGAATCTTCCTGTATTTACAGGATTTCATAACGAACAACTTGGAAATCTGTTTCCTATTTTGTTTGTTACCGTTGCCTGCGGAGCAGTTTCCGGCTTCCACAGTCTGGTATCTTCCGGAACTTCCTCCAAAACAATATCGAATGAAAAAGATATGTTAAAAGTTGGATATGGCGCAATGGTCTTAGAAAGTTTACTGGCAGTGATTGCTTTATGCGTAGCTGGTGCAGCGGCTTCTGCTAATGGAACGCCGGCTGACGGAACACCATTCCAGGTATTTTCAAGTGGTGTAGCTGGATTCTTTGAAATGTTTGGAATCCCTGTATACGTAGCACAGTGCTTTATGACGATGTGTGTATCCGCACTTGCACTTACAAGCTTAGATGCAGTGGCACGAATTGGCCGAATGAGTTTTCAGGAACTGTTCAGCGTAGATGATATGACACATGCAGAAGGCTGGAGAAAGCTTTTATGCAATACATATTTCTCTACGATCGTCACTTTACTGGCAGCATTTATCTTAACAAGAATAGGATATGCGAATATCTGGCCGCTGTTTGGCTCTGCAAATCAGCTTTTATCAGCATTAGTGTTAGTGACACTTTGTGTATTCTTAAAAGTAACAGGAAGAAGCAACAAGATGTTATTCCCTCCACTGATCATCATGCTTTGTGTAACTGGAACTGCATTAGTAGAGAGAACGATTTCACTTGTACAGGCATTCTCAGCCGGAACAGCAACATTCTTAGTAGAAGGATTACAGCTTATCATTGCTGTTTTATTAATGATCCTTGGCGTGATCATTGTAGTAAATTCACTTAGAGCATATTTTGCATCCAAAAAGAATTCAGAAACGATTTAGCTGATATGCCCTTCATCCTATTTAGTTTATCTCAGTCGAGAAGATTCCCACCTCTTTCAGGTGGTGAGTGACTGCTCGACTTGAATAGAAAAATAAACGAAAATACAAACATCAGACTATAGCAAATGTAATGTTAGAGGTTATAGCCTGATGTTTTTTTCACTGTTCTTTCACAGGAATTAAATCATAATCTGTTGACTTCTATTCGCATAAAAATTATAATCTTCAATGTATTAGAATATTAGAAAATGGGTTCGAGGGAATGGAGCAGGATAGATGGATACAGCAAAGATGAATCAGGCAATTCGAATTGCCAAGTTATATTATGAATTACATTATAACCAGCTGGAAATTGCGGCGAGAGAGGGAATCAGTAAGTCTTCCGTAAGCCGTATTTTAAAGAATGCGATGGATATGGGAATTATAGAAGTTCGTATCAAAGATTCTGTCCTGGCAGATAGCAGTCTGGAAAATGAATTAATTGAACGTTTCCCGATCAAAAGGGCAATTATCGTGCCAGATCTGGTAGGCAATCCACAGATATTAATGCAGGACGTATGCGCAGCCTTAGCAGAAGATCTTCCTCGTTACATAAAAAATGACAGTGTGATCGGAGTAACCTGGGGGCATGCACTGGCTGTATTGGCACAGCAACTTCCGAAAATGAAAAGAAAAGGCGTTTCAGTCATACAGTTAACCGGTGGATTTTCCAGAGCAATATTTGAATCAGGAGCATTAGATGTTCTGAAGCGATTTGTCGATAGTGTAGGAGGAATTGGATATCAGATTCCGGCCCCGGCAATGGTAGCAGAACCATCTATTGTAGATGCACTAAAAAAAGATCCACAGATTCAGGAAATTCTTGAAATGGCAGAAGTATGTCAGACTGCGATATATTCTGTAGGAAACCTGGAGCGGCCATCTATTGTATATGAGATGGGACTTATCGATGAAAATGATTATAAAGATTTTAGCCGAAGAGGTGCAGTAGGAGACTGCTGTTCTCATTTTATCAATAAAAATGGCGAGCTTTTCGATAAAAAAATTGATGCAAGAGTTGTTGGTGCTTCTCTTGAGACAATTAAAAAGATTCCAAATAAACTTGTTGTTGCCGTAGGTAAAGAAAAAGAGAAAATCCTTACCGCAGCACTTCGGGGTGGTTTGGTGGACAGCCTCTACATTGACGAACCAACAGCAGAACTTATTGTAAGACATAATCCAATCAATTAAGAGAATGAAATATCAGATGCGCAGAAGAAGTATGTCATGCATTGCATGACACGCATCTCGCAGCAAGAATGCCCCGGCATTCTTGAATTGAAACGTAGAGAAAAATAATAAAAAGCAAGAGAAAAGAAAAAAGAGAAAAGAAAGAGATAAAAAATAAGAAAGAGATAGGGAAGAAATTATGTTAAATCAATTTTCCAGAACCCAGCTTTTACTGGGAGAAGAAGCAATGAATAAATTAAAAAACTCCCGCGTTGCAGTTTTTGGAGTCGGTGGAGTCGGAGGGTATGTCTGTGAGGCACTGGCACGAAGTGGAGTTGGAACATTTGATCTAATAGACGATGACAAAGTATGTCTCACCAACCTGAACCGTCAGATCATTGCCACTAGAAAAACTGTTGGAAAATATAAAGTGGAAGTGATGAAAGAACGAATCTTAGACATTAACCCAGATGTCCAGGTAAATATTCACCAGTGTTTTTTCCTTCCGGAAAACGCAGACGAATTTTCATTTGATGCATATGACTATGTTGTGGATGCTGTCGATACCGTCACAGCCAAAATTGAAATCATCATGCAGGCAAAGAAGAAGGAAGTACCTGTAATCAGCAGCATGGGAGCTGGCAATAAGCTTGATCCTACAGCTTTTCGCGTAGCAGACATCTACAAAACAAAAGTATGTCCTCTTGCAAAAGTAATGCGCCGGGAATTAAAAAAACGAGGCGTAAAAAAGCTTAAAGTTGTTTATTCAGAAGAACAGCCGATCCAGCCAATCGAGGATATGTCCATAAGCTGCAGAGCAAACTGCATCTGCCCTCCGGGAGCAAAACATAAATGCACAGAACGACGTGCGATTCCGGGAAGCGTAGCATTTGTCCCATCTGTAGTCGGACTGATTATCGCAGGAGAAGTAGTAAAGGATATTGCAGGAAAATAATTATCAAATAAAATAATAATCAAATATTGAAGAAGTCAAAGGAACTAAAACGAAAAGAAAGCAATGAAGAAATGTAAAATTACAGTCATGCGTAAAGCATGCTATAAAGATTTGATGAAAAAATATGAGAACCCTATGGAACATGCCTGTGATATGGAAGAAGGACAGGTTTTTATCGCAAACGGATGGAGTAAGCCAGACGGAATGTGTGATAGTGCCTGGGAGAGTATGTCTTCCTTTGTTATGACACTTGCCTATGGAGGAAAAGATATTTACAACGGTTGGATGAAGAATGAAAAGTCTGCAATGATATCCTGTAACGATGGATTTCGACCAGTAAGTTTTCTAATTGAAGCTTTGGAAGAAGAAGCAGATTGACAGATTTTAAAGAAATGATTACAGAATATAATTAGAGGAACGTGATGTTTGATATTAGCGACAGGATAGAACCATTAGAACTATCGGATGTTTTTTATAGATTAGAAGAACTGTTAGAACAAGATCAATTTGAGTTAATTTTTCCAGAATATAAACATAAACATGAATTCCAAAAACAGCAGGATATATCACTGGTATATTTAATGAATGATGCAGTAGAAAGTTTTCTTGTATTTCATAATGCAACGATGACAGGAGAATATCAGAAGGAATATGAAGGGGAGATACTTGCAGTTCTTGATAAAAAAGAAGAACAGTATGTATTAGTTGTGCATCAGGGCGACAGCGTTGTAACCTTGTTTTTTGATACACTGCTGCAGAAAAACAATTTATACAATTACGGGGATGTCGGACATTTCTGGGTAAAAGGGTATGAGTACCTGCGTGTGTTAGAATATCGCCTGGCAATCCTGCGTGATAAATGTGACTATCTGGATGAATCCTGCAGCACCCCGGAAGAAAGAAGGTTAGCTTCTTTAGTAGAATTTCCACCACTAAATTATTGCTGTTACCCTGCCGTACCCGAAAAATACATTGTTCCAAGAGAAAATCCATGGCAGCCTACCGAAAAAGCCATCAATCTAATGCTAGAAATAGCTAAAGAAGCAGAAGATAAAACATTTATCCGGCTTTTATCCTATTATAAGAAAAACAGCTCCACAATGATGTCAAGATGGATCGCTTACATGCTACATCGGAAAAACCATATAAAAATAGTCAACATACTTACAAAAAGATTACAAAAAGCAGCATCGATCTATCCGAACCGTTCCTTTGGAACAAAGAACGATATAAAAATTCAAAAAATTCTGCAAAAAGCAGAAAAAAGAAAACAAGAATTAAAAGAAGCAGGAATAAAAGCTGATATCATCAGAGAAGAACCATTTGTAGAAGCTAAAGATTCTGTACAGTATAAAATATATATAATGAAATGGAAAACACAACATGGGAACTACCACACAAAAATAGAAGAAATAACTATTTGATTCATTGAGAGAAAATAGACGAAAAAAGAAACAATATCATATCCCATCTGCTCTGTAGTCGCTGTGTTTAAGATGCTCATCCGCATCTTAAACACGCTCCGAAGCCGCATCTGGGATATGATATTGTTTCTTTTTTCTGTGTTTTGGCTCCAGAAGGAATGAATGCAATAGTCTTTGGGGAGAGAAGGGAGAAAAATCAGAATACTACTGCTTGCTCGGAAGATGTATCATCCAGAGGATTCGGTGTTTTCTTTAACGAACAGTAAA
This sequence comes from Anaerobutyricum soehngenii, assembly GCF_009697165.1. Lineage (NCBI taxonomy): Bacteria > Bacillati > Bacillota > Clostridia > Lachnospirales > Lachnospiraceae > Anaerobutyricum > Anaerobutyricum soehngenii. The sequence continues at coordinate 29,744 of NZ_VULP01000030.1, forward strand.
AATAAAGTGGATTGTCATTTTCCGAGAAATTAAAGTAGTCACCTTTAAATTTATTATCAGTGACAGCATTGCGGAGACAATATCAGAATAAGCCACGACCTTCTGACCTAGCCCCTTCTCTCCACCAAAGACTATTGCATTCATTCCATGTGGAGCCAACAAACAGAAAATAAAAAGAATAGACCATTGCAAATATAATGTGAGAGAAGGTAAATAAAATTCCATGATAGAGATATTTTCCGAGCAAGTAGTAGACTTCTGACCTCTCCCCCTTCTTTTTTCCAAAGACTATTGACTTCATTCCTTCTGGAGCCGAAACACAGAAAATAAAAATAATAGACCATTGCAACTGTAATGTGAGAGCAAGTAAAAATGCCGAACAGGCATTTTCTACGCAGCGATATCTTTACAGTTGCAATGGTCTATTATTTTTATTTTCGTCTGTTCCCTAATGAATCAAATAGTAATTCACATTTATTTCACAGAATCCTCGTTGACAACTTTGGTCATAAAAGCTTACAATAGTCTGATAGACAATAATGGATAATTGTAAGAATTTTTAGAAGATTATTATTGCCTGTAAGTACGCAGAAAGGAAGAACAGACATGAAAGAAGTAAAGACACCGAGAAAGCCGTTTATTTTTTATTATATTGTAGTGCTTCTCATACTCATGTTAATCAATATGTTTGTTATGCCAACGATTCGGGAGGCAAGTATTAAGAAGGTTGACTATAATGAGTTCATGAACATGACATTGAATAAGCAGATTAAAAAAGTAGAGATTGATGATTCACAGATTACATTTACAGATCAGAATGGCACTGTGTATAAGACAGCAAAGATGGACAGTGACTGGGGATTGACAGAGAGATTGTACCGTTCCGGAGCTGAATTTACAACAGAAGTTCAGGAACAGATGTCTCCATTAGCATCCTTCCTCTTATCCTGGATCATTCCGATTATTTTGTTTTCCGCATTAGGATACTATGCCCAGAAGAAGATGATGAATAAGATGTCCGGTGGGGGAGCGAATATGATGTTTGGAATGGGTAAAAGTAATGCCAAGATTTATGTTCCATCCGAGGAGGGAATCCGATTCAGCGATGTAGCCGGGGAAGATGAAGCAAAAGAAAATTTAGCAGAGATTGTAGATTATCTTCATCAGCCATCAAAGTATTCAGAGATTGGTGCATCTATGCCAAAGGGAGTTCTCTTAGTAGGCCCTCCCGGAACTGGTAAGACCATGCTCGCAAAGGCAGTAGCAGGTGAGGCAAATGTACCGTTTTTCTCTATTTCTGGTTCGGAGTTTGTAGAGATGTTTGTCGGTATGGGTGCATCGAAAGTAAGAGATTTATTTAAACAGGCAAAGGAGAAAGCACCATGTATCGTATTTATTGATGAGATTGATGCGATCGGTAAAAAGAGAGATGGTCAGATTGGCGGTAATGATGAACGTGAGCAGACGTTAAATCAGCTCCTTACGGAGATGGATGGATTTGAAGGGAATAACGGTGTTATCATTTTAGCAGCAACGAACCGTCCGGAATCTCTTGACCCGGCGTTAACAAGACCGGGACGATTTGACCGTCGTGTGCCGGTAGAGCTTCCTGACCTGGTAGGAAGAGAGGCAATCTTAAGAGTACACAGCAAGAAGACCCGCCTTGCAGATAACGTAGATTTACATGCGATAGCCCGTATGGCAGCAGGAGCTTCTGGAGCAGAGCTTGCGAATATTATTAATGAAGGAGCGTTAAGAGCAGTAAGGAATGGAAGAAGAATCGTTACACAGGCAGACCTTGAAGAAAGTGTAGAAGTAGTAATTGCAGGTTACCAGAAGAAGAATGCAGTACTGTCACCAAAAGAAAAGATGACGGTTGCTTATCACGAGATAGGTCATGCCTTAGTGGCAGCCAAGCAGACCAACTCCGCACCAGTACAAAAGATTACGATCATACCAAGAACTTCCGGTGCATTAGGATACACGATGCAGGTAGAACAGCAGGATAAATATCTTATGACAAAGGAAGAATTACAGAATAAGATCGCTACATTAACAGGTGGTCGTGCAGCAGAAGAAATTGTGACAGGAACGATAAGTACAGGAGCTTCTAATGATATTGAGCAGGCAACAAAGCTTGCAAGAGCAATGATCACCCGTTACGGTATGACAGAAGAATTTGATATGGTTGCAATGGAAACAGTCAATAATCAGTATCTTGGCGGAGACACCTCTCTTGCGTGTTCCGCAGACACCCAAAAGCAAATTGATGAGAAAGTCGTAGAAGTTGTAAAAACACAGCATAAAAAAGCACTGGATATCTTAAATGAAAATAAAGATAAACTCCATGAGTTGGCGAACTTCCTCTACGAAAAGGAAACAATAACTGGCGAAGAATTTATGCGGATTCTGGAATCCTAATCAAATACTTGTATTAGTTATCAAAATAAAAAAGAGAGATGTAATTTGCGATTGATAAAATGGAGGGAAACTATGCGAAAAAAAGAACGTGCAGCGATTGTAATAGAGCGACTTAAGAAAGAATATCCGGGAGCAGACTGCACTTTAGACTATAATGAGGCATGGAAGCTGCTTGTCAGTGTGCGTCTGGCAGCCCAATGTACGGATGAGAGAGTGAATATTATCGTGAAAGATTTATTTGCAAAGTATCCGGGAATCAATGAACTGGCGCAGGCAGAGCCAGAAGAAATTGAAGAAATCGTCCGCCCCTGTGGACTCGGTAAAAGTAAAGCCAGAGATATCAGCAAATGTATGCGGATGCTCAGAGATGAATTTGATTCTAAAGTACCAGATAACTTTGATGATCTGATGAAGCTTCCGGGAGTAGGAAGAAAGAGCGCCAATCTTATTATGGGAGATGTCTTTGGAAAGCCGGCGATCGTAACAGACACACACTGCATTCGCCTTTGCAACAGGATTGGTCTGGTTGACAATGAGAAAAATCCGAAGAAGGTCGAGATGGCTTTGTGGAAAATTATACCGCCGGAAGAAGGAAGCGATTTTTGCCATCGTTTAGTGTATCATGGTAGAGAAGTTTGTACGGCAAGAACAACACCTTATTGTGAAAAATGCTGTCTCGCTGACGTTTGTAAGTCATATGTTTCTTATATGAAAGAAAAAAAGCAGTAAAAGGGAATTGTGCAAAGCGAAAATTTGTAGTAAAATAATTTCAGCAAGTCAGTCTTTGCAATAATGCAGGATGTGAATTGAGGAAAACTATAACTTATCACATTGGAAAAAGGATGGACAACATGAAAGAATTTAAACCAATCAAAGAAGGAAAAGTCCGCGAAGTATACGATAACGGGGACAGCTTAATTATCACTGCCACAGACAGAATTTCAGCATTTGATGTAATTTTGAAAAACAAAGTAACAGACAAAGGTGCTATTTTAACCCAGATGTCCAAGTTCTGGTTTGATCTTACAGAGAACACAGTACCGAACCACATGATTTCAACAGATGTGAAAGATATGCCGGAATTCTTCCAGAATGAGAAATATGCCGGACGCAGCATGATGTGTAAGAAGCTTGAGATGTTCCCAATCGAATGTATCGTTCGTGGTTACATAACAGGAAGCGGCTGGGAAAGCTATAAAGAGAACGGAACCGTTTGCGGTATTAAGCTTCCAGAAGGATTACAGGAATCTGAGAAACTGCCTGAACCGATCTATACACCTTCCACAAAGGCTGATCTTGGAGATCACGACGAGAACGTATCTTATGATAAGACAGTAGAAATTCTTGAAAAAGCATATCCTGGCAAGGGTAATTACTACGCAAATATTTTAAAAGAGTATACAATTTCCCTCTACAAGAAATGTGCGGAGTACGCTTGGGAAAAAGGTATCATCATTGCAGATACCAAGTTTGAATTTGGTCTTGATGAACAGGGCAGAGTCGTTATTGGTGATGAGATGCTCACACCAGACAGCTCCCGTTTCTGGCCAAGAGAAGGATACAAAGCAGGTAAGGGACAGCCTTCCTATGATAAACAGTTTGTAAGAGATTGGTTAAAACAGAATCCGGACAGCGATTATAATCTTCCGGAAGAAGTTATTGATAAGACAGTTGCGAAGTATAAAGAAGCATATGAGCAACTGACAGGTGAAGAATTTAAATACTAATTTGCTGAGGACACAGACGCCGCTTTATGTAGAAGATATTGTGCTGAATTGTAGTTAGTCTTCTAAAGAAAAAAGAATGGTTATAAGTTTGATTTTGTTCCGTTGCGCTAAGCATTCCATTCTGCCCAGAAAAACAGGAACTTGGGAAAAACGAGTTCCAAGTTCCTATGGTCAGAATTCCATAGCGCAAAGTCACAAAATGCAATACTTATAACCATTCTTTTTTCTTTATCATAGTCTTCTTACAATTCAGCATAAAATTTTATTTCAGTGGCTGTCTGGTTTTGATAACAAATAGCAAATTAGTGATTTATATTGGAAAGAGAAGGGGATTCTCCAGAAGATTCTGAGAGTTAACCAGAGAAAAATTCGCCAGAAGAGAAATTTCTTCTTACAGAATTGTAAGGATATTATAGTGAAAGAAAACGAATTAAGTAGAAGGCGTGGATTTCACTGTTATTTTCTTATGGATAAATAGTTCTCTGATTAAAAATCATAGCCTTCTGGACAATCCCCTTATTCTTCCTCAAGCGAAAATACTAATTTCCTTCTGGAGCCAAAAAGCAGAAAACCAGAAATTTAAGATAGAAGAAAATGTGATGTCGGAGCCAGTAAAAATGCCGAACAGGCATTTTCTACGCCGCGACTATCTTCACAGTTTCTTCTATCTTAAATTTCTGGTTTTCGTTTCTTTAGCCCCTCAAATAAATTAGTATTTAATCCCCCATTCTCTCCATTTCCTGTTATAATATAAATTTGAAAGAGTATATGAAGGAATGAGAGAGGTGACCCAGTATGAAGTGCAGATTTTGTGGTACCAACTTGCCGGATGATGCAAGATTTTGTTCAGGATGTGGACGAGAGGTAGAGAGAGAAGATGTATCTGCAAAAGAGAAGAATAACAATGAAACGGAAGATGCATACTATAGAGAGATTGATGATAAAGAGTACGAAGAGATAAAGAAAAAGAAAAAAGAAGAAGAGAGACAAAGAGAAGAGGCGGCAAAGGAAGAAGCGGAACGAAAACTTCTTGAGGAGAAATATGCCAGAGAAGAGGCGGAACGTAAACGGCGTGAGGAACAGCGTATAATGGAAGAATCGCGCAGGCGGTATGAAGAGGAACAGCGCAGATGGAAAGAGTTTGTGAAAAAGCAGGAGGAGAGTGAAGCTAAGAAGTTATATCGAGGTTATGATGCTGGCTCAGGAACGGCGGCATCGGAATCGACGAAAAAGAGACAGGAAGCTAAACCGCAAAAAAAGAAGAAGTCTTCGATGCCGTTTCTGCTTTATTTATTTATTGTTTTAGCCGGAGGTTTTGCGCTTTATAAATGTGGATTTCCGGAGATGCTGATAGACAGTATTCATAAAAGTTCTTCTGTTTCTGATTCTAAGAAGAATACTTCGTCAAAGGGTGGTAAAGATAAGAAGGATGTAGATAAGAAAACTACAGATAACACCACTTCGGATAAGGCAGGAGAGAAGAAGGAAGCAGAGCATATGCTTGAGGATACAGAGAATTCGCATATGAGTGTGGAGAACTGCCTCAGTACGGATGCATATAACACAGTGATTTCAGAAGATGGAAGTTTTAGCTTTGGATATCCGAAGTATTTGTTTAATCACAGTGAGATGAATGCATCGGGGAACTCGTACAGTCTTACATATAAAGAAGGCAGCGAAGAGAAAAAAGCAGAACTTGCTGTTTATACCGAGGAGAATGAAGGGAATGCATTAGAGAATGCGAAACAGCTTTATGATAGATTTTCTTCTCAGGTAAATAAGATTTATTTTAAGATGCAGCCGACAAGGACGGACAGCGAAGGAATGGCGCGCACCCTGATCGGGGCTTCCGTAGATTCTTCAGAGACGACAGGAGTATATATTATTGCAGCGAATGATGGGGAGAAGAATTATATTTTGAAGTTTACATATCCGGATCCGGATATGAAGGATGATTATAATGCGATTGATTATGTTGTGGATTGTGTGTATCGTTACTGTTCTTTTAGCGGAGGAACGTACCGTCCAAGGACATATCAGCAGTTTTTGAAAGACGATATGGGGAAGAAAAAATGATAATGAGAAAGCATGTTATCGTTACGTGTTTAATAGTTTTTGTGATAAGTACAGTTTTTTGTTTTGAAGAGAAAACAGAGGTGCGGGCGAAGGAAAAGCCTCTTGTGCTTGTTCTTGATCCGGGACATGGAGGCAGTCAGTCCGGGGCGGCAAGGGATAATGAAAAGGTGGAGGAAAAGGATTTAAATTTAAAGATTGCTGTATATTTAAAACAGGAGCTTGAATCGTATGAGAATACAGAGGTTTACCTTACAAGGACGGGAGATGAAGAGATAGAACTTCCGGAGAGGATACAGTTTGCGCTAGAGAAAAGAGCGGATGCGTTGATTAGTCTTCATAATAATGCGGCTGGTCCATGTGCAGCATATGATCATGGTTGTACAGTGCTTGCGGCAAAAGATGGTTACAAAGATGCTCTTGCGCGAAAAGGACAAGAGCTTTCCTGTAATATTTTAAATGAACTGACGAAGCTTGGGCTTACAAATCAGGGAATTTTGACGCGGGATTCCGAGGCGGATGAACGCTATCCGAACCAAGTGATTGCAGATTATTATGCAATTATCCGAGGCGGGGTAGAGAATGATATGCTGACTGTTCTTGTAGAACATGCCTTTATTGACAGTAACAGTGATTATAAAGCGTATCTGAGCAGTGATGAGAAGTTGAAAAGTCTTGCCTGTGCAGATGCAACGGGGATTGCCAGGTATTATCAGTTGGTTAAGAAAAGCCAGGAAGATACAGTGGATCATGGAAAATGTCTGCTAGAACCGTTGAAAGAGTATAAGGAGAAGCTTGTACATGTAGTTGATGGGAATGCAAAGCATAATGAGATTAGCTATAAGACATATTATGGCGAAGAAAGTAAACAACTGCCCTATGATATGGAAACATTTGACCAGATAACAAAGGATATCAATGAAAACGTGATTTCAATGCATATTTCCTATGATTAAGTAAACAAAAGAAAAAATTCGTAACGAAAGTTTGTTTCTTTACGGTATAAATGTGTTATAATGAACGAAAAAATAATGTCGATTTTTGCAAAAGAGGCAGTATTTTCTTCGTGAAAGGATTGAGAGAATGAAAGATAAGTCAATAAAGTCAACAATGAAGAGCTGGATTATGTTGTCTGATAAGGAATTAGATGATACACAGGTTTACATGAAAGAACAGGAAGGCGAGAATGTAGAGTCCATGTCAGAAGACAGGGAAGCTATTCATTATGACAGGAATGCTGCAGGAGATTCCGGTATATATCCTGATAATGACGGATTGTATTCGGACAGTAATGAAGAGGAGACAGAGTCAGACATAGAATCTAAGCAAAACAGAAGAGGCAGGAGAAGAAGATTAAGTCGTGATGAAGAAGTAGAACAGCTAGTACAAGAGGTAGGGCAGGAAGTTGTAGGTGCAGATGATGAAGAGGGAACGCTGTTACATAGGAGAAAGAGACGTCAAGATAAGAAGGCGGCACCAGATTCTGAGAATACACCAGAAACACAGGAGAAGCATCCGGAAGTTAAGAAAGTAGATTTTAAGGAAGTAACAACGGAAAAAACAAAAAAAGCCGGAAGGGAGCAACAATCGGATAAAACAGAGAAGTCAGGCAGTATGGGGAAAGTATTTGCTGCAGGAATCGGAATTGTTCTAGTGCTTATTATTGCCGGTTTAGGTTATCAGAATCAGTCTCTTCAGAAACAGAATCAGAAGCTAAAAACGCAGATTTCCGCTTTGAAAAAGGAGAAAAAGCAGGCAGAACAGGCTTCGGAGGAACAGGCATTACAGACAAAGAATGAAGATGGTGTTGTAGTGAACACAGATAAGATGTTTTCTTCTGTAAAAGTAGGAGATAAAGAGTATAAATTATTAGGAAAGGTATCCGATTTTACAAAGGATGGCTGGAAGTTAGAGGCACTTCGAAATGAAAACGCAACACTTGTTCCAGGAGGGAAGCTTGAAAAAGATGCTTATCTTACAAATACAGATGGAAAGAAGATTGGCGTGATCATTCGAAATATGAGTGATAAGAATCAGAAGGTAAGCGATTGTATCATAACGAAGCTTTCTTTTAGTAAGGAAATGTTTGATGAGCAGATTACGTTGCCGGGTAATCTGACTTTTAGCAGTACGGAAAAGGAATTAAAGAAGGCCGACTTTAAAAAAGATGCGGATGGAATCTACTGCTATACAAGCAAGAGGATAAAAGAAGATACCGTTAAAATGCCAATGGCGGACGGAGAATCCGTATCGGAAATCACATTGGAAAGAGCGGTGGATGAAAGTACAGCGACAGCCACAACAGCAAGTAGTTCCGCTACAACAGCAGCATCGGAAGATGAAAAGAATACCGGAACAGTAAAGAATGAGACAACAGAAGAAGGGAATACTGTAGAAGATTTCTCTCAGGAAACAACAGATACAGTAACAGAAGAATAAGAGAGGAACAGAGAATTTAATCAACATGATAAGGTGTTGATTAAGTTCTCTTTTTTTATTTATTTATAACTGTGTAAAACAGTGATCGTATAAATAATTATGCAAAAAATATTGACTAATTATGCATAAAGTATTATTATACATAGAAAAGACCACAAAATATGCATAAAAATGCAAAGAAGCATACGCGAATTTTCATTTTTAAACGATTTGTGGGATAGTATTGATATTATTGAAGTAGAGGAGAGAGAAAGATGAAGAAATTAGTATTAACAATGCTTTCTATTGCAGGTATGATGCTTTTTACAGCATTACCGGCAAAGGCATGTACATCTTATTATGTAGGTAAAGATTGTACAAAAGACGGAACAACGATGTATGGACGAACAGAGGATATTTCCTCCCGTAAGGACAAAGTTTATAAAGTAATTCAGGCAAAACAGGTTGGGAAGAATGCCGTATATAAAGACGAATCTGAGGAGACTACTTTCCAGGCACCAATTAAAGCAGAGACAACATACCGTTATACGGTTTGTCGTGATGCAGAAGGCGATGATGGATATTTCGGTGAATTTGGTACAAACAGCAAGGGTGTGTCCATGTCTGCGACAACAAGTTCCAGTGTGTCAGAAACTGCAGAAGCAGCAGATGAATACATTGATGCTTATGATTCTGAAATAGGTGGTATTACAGAGGAGAATCTTGTAGATTATATTCTCTGTCAGGCATCTACTGCAAGAGAAGGTGTAGAGATTCTTGCCAGCGCAATCGATAAAGTTGGTGCAGGCGAAGGAAATGGTCTTTTCATCGCAGATAAAAATGAAGTATGGTATTTTGAGATTTTAACAGGACATAATTACTGCGCAATTAAAATGCCTTCAAACAAAGCGGCTGTTATTCCGAACTGTTTTGTTATTGGAGATGTAGATACACAGGATACAGAGAATGTGGTAGCGTCCAAAGATTTAGTTCAGCTTGCCAAAGATAATAATTTTTATAAACCGGCAGTAAATAAAGGAAATATTAATGTAAAGCTTTCTTATGGTAGTGTAAAGTAGCCTATGAAAAAATGGAGCTGAAAAAAAGGCTCCATCGGAACCTTGAAAATTGCAGATATGTTAGCTTTCGGCAGCGTACGCCACCCTTGACGGCACACCAAAACAATGCTC